>NZ_JBLUXC010000022.1:0-55533 GCF_048276795.1 Aeromonas sp. PS2Canimalfood6 | reverse complement strand
TCAAGTTACCCGCCCGCCGAGAACGAAGTTACCCAAGGTGCATCAAAGCCAAACCACAGAAGTATGCGACGAGAAAACCTAGTAAAAACAATGCCAGTCAGGCTTAACTGACTGGCATTAGCCCCAGTGGCCGGTTTTTTTATGGGCATGTGTCTGAGAATGGGGAGGGCAGGAGGAGACGATCACGATGGGGGCGAGGCCGTCTTCAGCCCACTGCTCCGCCAGCTGCTTGCTGGAGGATATGTCATGGATTGAGGGGGCCGATCTGGTATCGCCTGCCAGACGGGCAAGCCGGACCGAGCCTTGGCGGACATAAAAAACCGGCCACGGAGGCCGGTTTTGCTGTGTGAACTGTGGACTGTGAACCTGAAGCTAGCGCAGCACCACGTGCTGGAAGCCCTGCACCAGACTGATGACGGGCTGGGGGTAGATGCCGAGCAATACCACCAGAATGGCGGAGAGCAGCACCACCAGGCCCCCGGAGGAGAAGGCCCAGTCGGCCCTGGCATCGCGCAGTTGCATGCCGGGTTCACGCAGGTAGAGGGTGACCATGACCCGCAGGTAGTAGTAGAGCCCCAGGGCACTGCCGAGCACGATGGCGCCGGAGAGCCACCACAGCTTGGCATCGACGGTGACGCCGATGAGGTAGAACTTGCCGATGAAGCCCAGCGTCATGGGGATACCCGCGAGGGAGAGCATCATTACCGTCATCACCGCCGTCAGATAGGGGCGCTTCCAGAACAGACCGCGATAACTGTGCAGGGAGTCCGCATCCTTGCCGCGATAGGGGCTGGACATCATGCTGATGACGCCGAAGGCACCCAGGCTGGTGAACAGGTACATCAGCAGGTAGACACCCGCCGCTTCCACCGGCATCTCGCCGAGGCGGCTTGCCACCACCACCGCCAGCAGATAGCCGAAGTGGGAGATGGAGGAGTAACCCATCATCCGCTTGATGTTGGTCTGGATCAGCGCCAGGAGGTTGCCGACCACGATGGAGACGACCGCCATGGCCGCCAGCAGCCAGTGGATCATGGGATCCGAGGTGGCGGGTACCGCCAGGTAGAAGCGCAGCAGCACGCAGAACACGGCTATCTTGCTCACTGTGGCGAGGAAGGTGGCCACCGGTGCCGGCGCCCCTTCATAGACGTCCGGGGTCCAGAGGTGGAAGGGGGCGAGGGACAACTTGAACGCAAAGCCGACCAGCATCAGGCCAAAGCCCCCCATCAGCAGCGGATGGTGAGCCGGGCTCTGGGCCAGGGTCACACCGAGATCGCTGAAGCTCAGGCTTCCGGCCTGGGCGTAGAGCAGTGCCATGCCAAACAGCAGGAAGGCGGTGGCACTGGCGGAGAGCACCATGTACTTGATGCTGGCTTCCAGCGAGTGCCGCTCGCGATAGGCATACCCCACCAGACCGAACATGGGCAGGGTCAGCATCTCGATCCCGATGAAGAGCGAGGCGAGGTGACGGGAGGCTGCCAGCACCAGACCACCGGCGGTGGCGATGAGCAGCAGCAGGTAGAACTCTTCCCGGTTGTCCGGATAGCCCTTGAGCCAGGTGCGACCGAAGGTGCAGGTGGCCAGGGCCCCGATGAGCACCAGCCCCATGTAGAAGACCGCGTAAGCGTCCACTTGCAGCAGGGGAGTGACCCCCTGATCCCCCTGGGCCATCACGATGGGCAGAGAGAAGAGCGCGAGGTTTAGGCCGATGATGGTGACCACGAAGGCGGTGTCGTCACAGCGCTTCCAGGCGATGGCCAGCATCAGGGCCACCATGGCCCCCGTGGTCAGCAACAGGGGCAGCAGGGCCAGCAGTTGAGAAACAGTAAACGTCATGACAGTGCTCCCGACATGGACAAGGAAGGCGAAAGAGAAAGCATCATTGCAGCGCCCCCGTGCCCGGCAGCGCGTACCAGTGCAGCACGCTCAGGAGGCTGCTGCTGGCGGTGTCGAGCACCGGCTGGGGATAAAGACCGAGCAGCACCAAGAGGCCGGCGATGGTCAGCATCATGGTCAGTTCCCGGGTATCCAGCCCCTTGAGCATGCTCTCCTCCCGGGGCGTCCCGAAGCAGGCCCGCTGCAGCATGATGAGGGAGTAGACCGAGGCCAGCACCAGCCCGAAGGTGGCGATGACGGTGATGACGGGGGCCACCTGGAAGCTGCCGATGAGGATCAGGAACTCGCCGACGAAGTTGCCGGTCCCCGGCATCCCGAGGGATGCGACGGAGAAGAACAGCATCACGCCGGGCAGGTAGCGCAGCCGTCCCCAGAGACCACCCATCTGGCGCAGATCCCGGGTGTGCAGACGCTCGTAGAGCTGACCGCACAGAATGAAGAGGCCGGCGGCCGAGAGCCCGTGGGCAATCATCTGTACCACTGCCCCTTGCAGGGCGAGCTCGCTGCCCGAGTAGATGGCGATCATCACGAAGCCCATGTGGGAGATGCTGGTGTAGGCAACCAGCCGCTTGATGTCGGTCTGGGCAAAGGCCAGCAGGGCGCCATAGACGATGCCGATGAGGCCGAGCACCATGGCGTAGGGAGCAAACTCGGCGGACGCCTCGGGGAAGAGCGGCAGGGTAAAGCGCAGCAGGCCGTAGGCCGCGGTTTTCAGCAAGATGCCCGCGAGATCCACGGAGCCTGCGGTGGGCGCCTGGCTGTGGGCATCAGGGAGCCAGCCATGGAGCGGCACCAGGGGCATCTTGACCGCGAAGGCGATGAAGAAGCCCAGCATCAGCAGCCACTGTACCGTGCTGCTCATGGGGGTGTTGAGCAGTTCCTGATAGTTGAAGGTGAAGACACCGGTGGCGGCGTGGTGGGTCAGTACCAGGCCCAGGATGGCCACCAGCATGATGAGGCCGCTCGCCTGGGTGTAGATGAAGAACTTGGTGGCGGCGTTGATGCGCGACTTGCCATCGGTGACCGAGTGGCCCCAGAGCGCGATCAGGAAGTACATCGGCACCAGCATCATCTCCCAGAAGAAGAAGAAGAGGAACAGATCCACCGCCATGAAGACGCCGAGCACGCCCCCCAGGATCCACAGCAGGTTGAGGTGGAAGAAGCCGATGCGCTGGACGATCTCCTTCCAGGAACAGAGGATGGCCAGCACGCCGATGAAGCTGGTGAGGATCACCATCAGGAGCGACAGCCCGTCCACGGCGAGGTGCAGGGAGATGCCGAAGCGGGGGATCCAGGGTTGTTGCCACTCGGCTGCCCAGACGGGGAGGCCGGGGTTGGCGAGGGTGAAGTCACCACCGAGCCAGATGGCGCTGGAGAGCACCAGACAGGCGCTCATGGAGGCGAGGGCCACCCAGCGGACAAACTGTCCGTCGAGCCGCTCCATCTGCCAGCAGAGCAAGCCGCCGATGAAGGGAATTAGCAAGATCCAGAGTAAGGTCACGATATCAGCTCTCATCTAGGTTCTAGTCGGGCAGGCGCTGAGCCTGCCACACAATATTGGGCTCATGGATCAGCCGAGCAGCAGCAGGGCCAGGATCAGGGCGGCGCCCATCCCCATGGAGGCTGCGTACCAGCGCAACTTGCCGGAGACGGTCCAGGCCAGCAGCTGATGCCCCCCCTGGGCCAGCACGGCGGGCAGGTTCATCATCCTGTCCAGCGGATCCTTGCCGAGCAGGCGAGTCGCCAGCAGGTAGGGCTTGACCCAAATCAGGTCATAAAGCCAGTCAAAGCCCCAGGCATTGAACCAGAGGGTGGACAGAGCCCGCCCCGGTGCACTCTCGGCGATCCCCTTCGCCAGGCGACGTTCGCCGAGGAAGAGGAAGGCGGCCAGCGCAATGCCTGCCACGGCGATGACGCCGGAGAGGATCTCGAGGCCATGGCGACCCTCCTCGATATGATCCCCGGGGCCTGCCGGCAGTACTCCGGCCAGCGGTGGCACGATCAAGGCGCCGACTCCGGTGGAGAGCACCAGCAGCACCAGCAGTGGCAGATGGTGGGCAAGGCCCTGTCCGGCGTGAGTCTGGGTCTGCTCCTTGCCGTGGAAGGCGATGAAGATGAGGCGGAAGGTGTAGAGGGAGGTCAGGAAAGCCCCCCCCAGACCGGCCCACAGCAGGGCGCTCTGGCCACTGGCCTGCACCTGCCACAGGATGGCGTCCTTACTGTAGAAACCGGCGGTCACCAGCGGCAGCGCGGCCAGGGCCGAGCCCCCCACCAGGAAGCAGGCGTAGACCAGCGGCAGCGATTTGCGCAGGCCTCCCATCTTGAAGATGTTCTGCTCGTGGTGGGTCGCGATTATGACGGCCCCGGCGGAGAGGAACAGCAGCGCCTTGAAGAAGGCGTGGGTCATCAGGTGGAAGATGGCCCCTTCCCAGGCACCAACGCCGAGGGCCAGGAACATGTAGCCAATCTGGCTCATGGTAGAGTAGGCCAGGATCCGCTTGATGTCGGTCTGTACCAGGGCGGCGAAGCCCGCCAGTACCAGGGTAATGGCACCAACCAGCGCCACCAGATGGAGGATCTCCGGTGCCAGCAGGAAGAGGCCGTGGGTGCGGGCGATGAGATAGACACCAGCGGTCACCATGGTGGCCGCGTGGATCAGCGCCGAGACCGGGGTCGGGCCCGCCATGGCGTCCGCCAGCCAGGTCTGCAGCGGCAGCTGGGCGGATTTGCCGACCGCGCCGCCGAGCAGCATCAGGCAGGCGAACGACAGGGCAGGGGAGCCTTCTGCGAACATCGCGGGGGCGCGCACCAGCAGCTCGTGAATGTTGAGGGTGCCGAGCTCGCGATAGAGCACGAAGAGCCCGATGGCGAGGAAGACGTCGCCGACCCGGGTCACCACGAACGCCTTGAGGGCGGCGGCGGCGTTGTTGCGATCCTTGTAGTAGAAGCCGATCAGCAGGTAGCTGCACAGCCCCACCCCTTCCCAGCCCAGGTAGACGAACAGCAGGTCATCGGCCAGCACCAGGAACAGCATGCTGGCGATGAAGAGGTTGGTGTAGGTGAAGAAGCGCGAATACCCCTCTTCCCCGCGCATGTACCAGGAGGCGAACAGGTGGATGAAGAAGCCCACCCCGGTTACGACCCCCAGCATGGTCAGCGACAGCCCATCCAGGGAGAGACGGAAGGCGGGCTGGAACTCGCCCACCGTCATCCACTGCCACAGGGTCTGGGTATAGACGCCGCCTTCCGGCATGGTATTGAGAAAATCGATGCCGACCCACAGGGTAGTGAGGGCCGAGAGACCGATGCTGCCGACACCGATGAGCGCCGAGGTGCGCTCGCCGAGGCGGCCGAGGGAGAAGGCCAGCAGCAGCCATCCCAGCAGCGGGAACAGGAAAGTCAGATATAGGAGGCTCATCCGCGCATCTCGCTCACAGTGTCCACGTTCAGGGTGTGGTAACGACGATAGAGCAGCAGTAACAGGGCGAGGCCGATACTGGCCTCCGCTGCCGCCAGAGAAATCACCAGTATGTACATGATCTGGCCGTCGGCCTGGGCCCAGCGGCTACCCGCCACCACGAATGCCAGGGCGGACGCGTTCATCATGATTTCGATACTCATGAGGATAAACAACAGGTTGCGGCGTATCAGCAGGCCGCACAGGCCGATGGCAAACAAAATAGCCGCCAGCAGGAGGCCGTGCTCCATGGGAATTCCACTCATCGCCATGCTCCTTGTGCTTGCTGGATGGAAAGGGGGCGGGCTGCCGGCAGCAGGCCATGCCTCACCACGGGGATGTCGCTCATTGCTGACCTCCTTCCTGTGTGGTGCGAGGCACGGAGAGCACTTCCCCGCTCTTGTCCTCGCGGCCCAGGTGATAGGCGGTGACCAGACCCGCCAGCAGCAGGATGGAGGCGAGCTCCACCGCCAGCACATAGGGGCCGAACAGGGCGATACCGACTTCCTTGGCGCTGACCTCGGTCAGACCCAGTTCACCGCCGGTCACGCCGAGAATGCCGTGGGCCAGAAAGCCCAGCAAAATGAGGGAGAGCAGGGCCGGGCCACCCCAGGTCATGGGGGTGAGCCACTTCTTCTCCTGATCCTGGGCGCTCCCCAGGTTCAGCATCATCACCACGAACACGAACAGCACCATGATGGCGCCGGCGTAGACGATCACCTGCAGGGCCCCCGCAAAGGCGGCGCCCAGGCAGAAGAAGATCATGGCCACGGCGATGAGGGAGATGATGAGATTGAGCAGCGCATGCATGGGGTTGCTGGTGCTGATCACCCGCAGCGTGCTGTAAACGGCGACCAGGGCCGCGGCATAGAATGCCAGTTCCATGATTGACTCCTAGGGCAGCAGGCTCTTGACATCGATGGGCTTGGCTTCGTTCTCGGCATCCCCTTTGGGTTTGCCGTCGATGGCCATCCCGCTCATGCGGTAGAAGTTGTAGTCCGGGTATTTGCCGGGGCCGCTTATCAGCAGATCTTCTTTCTCGTACACCAGATCCTGGCGACGATACTCCCCCATCTCGAAATCCGGCGTCAGCTGGATGGCGGTGGTGGGGCAGGCCTCCTCGCACAGGCCGCAGAAGATGCAGCGGGAGAAGTTGATGCGAAAGAACTCCGGGTACCAGCGGCCATCTTCCCGCTCCGACTTCTGCAAGGAGATGCAACCGACCGGGCAGGCGACCGCACACAGGTTGCACGCCACGCAGCGTTCGTCGCCGTCAGGATCCCGGGTCAGTACGATGCGACCGCGAAAGCGGGGGGCGGCGTAGACCGGCTGCTCCGGGTAGCTCAGGGTTTCACGGGGGCGCCAGGCATGGGAGAAGACCATCCCAAGGCTGCGCAACTGGGTGCCAACACCCTTGATAATGCTCGTAATTTTCATAGGTGCCTCACTGCACATTTATCAGCACTGGCGTCTGGGCGTTTCCTTGCCGCAGACGGCCGAATCATCGTCATGTCCATCTCGTTTTGCTCACGCATTCATCAGCACCACGGCAGCGGTGACCAGCATGTTGAGCAGGGTCAGGGGCAGGCACACTTTCCAGCCAAAGGACATCACCTGGTCGAAGCGCGGGCGGGGCAGGGAGGCCCGCAGCAGGATGAAGAACACCATGAAACAGGCGGTCTTCAGGGCGAACCAGATGAAGGGCGGCAGCCAGGGGCCGTGCCAGCCACCGAAGAAGAGGGTCACGATGAGGGAAGAGATCAGCACGATGCCGATGTACTCCCCCACGAAGAAGAGACCCCACTTCATGCCCGCGTACTCGATGTGATAGCCGTCGGCGAGCTCCTGCTCGGCCTCCGGCTGGTCAAACGGGTGGCGGTGGGTGACGGCGACCCCGGCAAACAGGAAGGTGACGAAGCCCAGGATCTGGGGGATCACGTTCCACATGCCGGCCTGGGCCTCGACGATGTCACGCAGGTTGAAGCTGCCGGTCTGGATGACGATGCCCATGAGCGAGAGGCCAAGGAACACCTCGTAGGAGAGGGTCTGGGCCGAGGCGCGCAGGCTGCCGAGCAGGGAGTACTTGTTGTTGCTCGACCAGCCTGCGAAGAGCACGGCATAGACCGCCAGCCCGGCGATCGCCAGGATATAGAGCAGCCCCACGTTGAGATCCGCCACGCCCCAGGTGGGGGTGATGGGCACCACCGCAAACGCCAGGATGAAGGCGGTGAAGGCGATGATGGGGGCCAGCACGAAGATCCGGCGATCCGCAAAGGGCGGGATCCAGTCCTCCTTGAAGAACATCTTGACCATGTCGGCGGCCAGTTGCAGCAGGCCGAAGGGGCCAACCCGGTTGGGGCCGTAACGGTCCTGCCACAGTGCCAGCAGGCGGCGCTCGATGAAGCTCATGAAGGCGCCAGCCCCCACGATCCCCACGAGCACGACCAGGGCCTTGCCGACCTCGATCAGCAGATCCATCAGAGAGTCGCTCATGCGATGACCTCCTGCAGGTTATCGATCAGGGCGTGGTGCAGGGCGGTCGGCAGGCCGTTCACCCCGAGTGGCAACCCTGCCAGGCCCGGAGCCAGCGCATCGCTCAGACGAAGACGCAGGCGCCAGTGGTTGCCACCCCAGGAGAAGGCCACCAGTGCGTCAGGGGACAGAGCCAGGCGCGCGGCATCCGCCGGGTTCAGTACCAGGGTGGGTTCCCCCATGCGAGCCTGGATGACCGGGCTTCTGGCGGAGAGCTCCTCGCCACCGAACAGCTGGTCATAGCTCACCACCTGCAAGGATGCGGCGGGCTGGAAGGGGGCCGGGATGGCACCAAACCAGCCCAGATTGCCTTCGCCCGGCTCCAGCAGGCGGCGACCGGGATCCCCGGCACGCAGGTTGCCACCCACCTCTTCCTGGAACTTGTTCCAGGCGGAGGGGGAGTTCCAGCCCGGCGCCCAGGCAAACGGTACCTGGGAGAGGGGCTGGCGGGCACCGGCGTAGCCTTCCATGGAGAAGGCGAACGGCGAATCGGGATCCTGGGCGACTCTGGGCTCGCTCACGTTCTGGTTCGCCAGCATGGAGGTGCGACCACTGTAGCGGTGCGGCTCCCGGGCGAGCTTCATGCCGCGAATGCGCAGGCCGGCGTTGGGTGCAGCTTCCCCCATGGTGGTGAGCAGCGGGGCGCTGGCGGCACAATCGCGACTCACATCGTCGAAGGTGTTCCAGCGAACCGAACGCGGTTGCTGGCTCCCTTGCAGGGCATCCAGCCAGCGCCAGCTCTCGCGCACCTGGATATCGGCGTTGTAGAAGGCGGGAGCATAGACCTGGAAGAAACGCTGGGCGCGGCCTTCCATGTTCACCAGGGTGCCATCGCCTTCGGCAAAACTGGCGGCAGGCAGCACCAGATCCGCCTTCTTCGCGGTGGCCGTCTCCTGATGGTCGATGACCAGCAGGTGTTGCAGGCGATCCAGAGCGGCGTCCACCCGGCTGCGGGGGGCTCGGCGGTAGAGGTCGTTCTCAAGAACGACCAAGGCAAGTCTCTCTTCCCCTTCCATGCGCTCGAGGGCTGACTCCAGCGGGGCGGCATGCCGGGCCAGCATGGCCAGTCCCAGGCTGTTGGCTTCCTGAGCCACCAGGGCAAGCTCCGCGGCCTGGCCACGGCCCTTGAGAGCGCGGGCGATGTTGCTGGCCGCTTCGATCAGCGCCTCGTTGCGGGCACCATTGCCTGCGATGATGAGGGGCTTTTTGGCGTTGCCAAGCAGATCGGCCCATTGGGCGGCGAGGGCCTGCTGTTCGGGGGAGAGATCCGTTGGCGCCGGTGCACTGGCATCCAGCAGGTGGGCGATGGCAAACCCGAGGCGCGCCTGATCCGCGTGGGGGGCGTGCAGGGTGCTGCTCGCCACGTCATCCAGGCGGGTGGCATCCAGACTGGTGATGAGCAAGGGGTAGCGCTGGTTCTGGGCCAGGGTCTGCACGGCGGCGACCTGCCAGAGATCCACCTTCAGCTTGCGGGCAATTTCGCGCCCCTTGCCTTTCACCGCCTGGCGCAGGGCCAGGGCGATGCGGGCGGCGGTCTGGGTGACATCTTCCCCGAGCACCAGCACGGCGTCGGCCTCTTCCATGTCGCGCAGGCTGGGAGTACGCACGCCGCCGTGCTCCAGAATGTCCAGCATCTTCTGCAGGCATTTCCATTCGCTCTGCTCGACCCCGGAGTAGAAGTTGGCGGCCCCCACCAGTTCGCGCAGGGCGAAGTTGCTCTCCAAGGAGGCGCGGGGTGAGCCGATGCCGATGACGCCGCTGGCGGTGCGCAGCGCATCCGCGGCCCGGTTCAGGGCACCATCCACCGTGATGGCCAGCTTGTCACTGCCATCCTGCAGCAGGGGTTGGCGCGGGCGGTCGGTCAGATTGACGTGACCGTAGCCGAAGCGGCCGCGATCGCAGAGGAAATAGTGGTTCAGGGCGCCGTGGAAACGGTTCTCGATGCGGCGCAGCTCGCCGTAGCGCTCACCCGGGCTGATGTTGCAGCCGACCGAGCACCCCTGGCAGATGCTGGGGGCGAACTGCATGTCCCACTTGCGGTTGTAACGCTCGGAGTGGGTCTTGTCGGTGAAGACGCCGGTGGGACAGACCTCCACCAGGTTGCCGGAGAATTCGCTCTCCAGGGTGCCATCCTCGACCCGGCCGAAGTAGACGTTGTCGTGGGCGCCATAGACCCCGAGATCCTCGCCACCGGCGTAATCCTTGTAATAGCGCACGCAGCGGTAGCAGGCGATGCAGCGGTTCATCTCGTGGTTGATGAAGGGGCCCAGATCCTGATTCTGGTGGGTGCGCTTGGTGAAACGGTAGCGGCGGCTGTTGTGGCCGGTCATCACCGTCATGTCCTGCAGGTGGCAGGCGCCACCCTCTTCGCACACCGGGCAGTCGTGGGGATGGTTGGTCATCTGCCACTCCACCACCGTCTTGCGAAACTCCTTCGCCTCTTCATCCTCGATGGAGATATAGGTGCCATCGGTGGAGGGGGTCATGCAGGACATGACCAGGCGGCCGCGCTTGTCGTCGGCATTCTGATACTGTTTGACCGCGCACTGGCGGCAGGCACCGACGCTACCGAGCGCCGGGTGCCAGCAAAAATAGGGGACGTCCAGACCCAGCGACAGACAGGCTTGCAGCAGGTTGTCTGCCCCGTCTACCTCGTACTCTTTACCGTCTACATGAATGGTTGCCATACAACTTCCCTGAAACCTGTTTTATGAAATCGGCTATTGCCCGATGCGTCCTGGCGCTTACCAGCGCTCGCCCAGCAGGTTGGGCTGGATACCCTTGAACAGCTTGTGATTGTCATGGGGGGCCTTGACCCCGGCCTCGAACTCGGACCGGAAATACTTCATCGCACTGCCAAGGGGCTCGACGGCGCCGGGGGCATGGGCACAGAAGGTCTTGCCCGGGCCCAGGAAACTGACGAGCTGTTCCAGGGTCGCGAGATCCTCGGGTTGGCCCTCGCCCCGCTCCAGCGCCCGCAGGATCTTGACGCTCCAGGGCAGGCCGTCGCGGCAGGGGGTGCACCAGCCGCAGGATTCGCGGGCAAAGAACTCCTCCATGTTGCGCAGCAGGGAGACCATGTTGATGCTGTCATCCACCGCCATGGCAAGGCCCGTACCCATGCGGGTGCCCACCTTGCCGATGCCGCCAGCGTACATCTGGGCATCCAGGTGTTCGGGCAGCAGGAAGCCGGTGCCGGCGCCGCCCGGTTGCCAGGTTTTCAGGCGATAACCGGGCTTCATGCCGCCGGCGTAGTTTTCGAACAGCTCGCGGGCGGTGATGCCAAAGGGCAGCTCCCACAGGCCGGGATTGTTGACCTTGCCGGAAAAACCCATCAGCTTGGTGCCGTGATCTTCCGAACCCGGCAGTGCCAGCCCCTGATACCAGGCCACACCGTTGCCGATGATGGCGGGGACGTTGCACAGGGTTTCGACGTTGTTGACGCAGGTCGGCTTGCCCCAGACGCCGGAGACGGCGGGGAAGGGGGGTTTGGCCCGCGGGTTGGCGCGCCGTCCTTCCAGGGAGTTGATGAGGGCCGTCTCTTCGCCGCAGATGTAGCGACCTGCGCCGGTGTGGACGAACAGCTCGAAGTCAAAGCCCGAGCCCAGGATGTTCTTGCCAAGCAGCCCCGCGGCCTTGGCCTCTTCCACGGCGCGGCGCAGGTGGATGGCGGCATCCACGTACTCGCCGCGCAGGAAGATGTAGCCGCGATAGGCCTTGAGAGCCCGGGCACTGATGATCATCCCCTCGATCAGCAGGTGGGGCAGCTGCTCCATCAGCATGCGGTCTTTGTAGGTATTGGGTTCCATCTCGTCGGCGTTGCAGAGCAGGTAACGGATGTTCATGCTCTCGTCTTTGGGCATCAGGCCCCACTTCACGCCGGTGGAGAAACCGGCGCCGCCGCGTCCCTTGAGGCCGGCATCCTTGACGGTGCTGACGATGTCATCCGGGCTCATCTGGCCAAGGGCCTTGCGGGCGGCCTCATAGCCCTGTTTTGCCTGATACTCCTCGAGCCAGACCGGCTGGCCGTCGTCCCGCAGGCGCCAGGTGAGAGGGTGGGTCTCGGCGGTGCGGGGGATGCGGTTGGCGGTGCCGAGGGAGGCAAGCGTCTTGCCTGGCTGAATGCTCATGGGTAAGCCTCCAGGGTTTTCAGCAGGCTGACGGCATCGAGTCCGCCATAGGTATCGTCATCGATCATGATGGCCGGCCCCTTGTCGCAGTTGCCGAGGCAGCAGACGGGCAACAGGGTGAAGCGGCCATCCGGGGAAGTCTGACCGGGGGCCAGATTGACGACCTCTTTCAGACCGGCAAGCAACTGCTCGTGGCCGTTGATGTAGCAGACCATGCTGTCGCAGACGCGGATGATGTGACGACCCACCGGCTGGCGGAAGATCTGGCTGTAGAAGGTGGCGACCCCTTCCACGTCGCTGGCGGGGATGCCGAGCTCGGCGCCGATGGCGTGAATGGCGCCGTCAGGCACCCAGCCACGGGCCTGTTGCACTATCTTGAGCGCTTCGATGCTGGCTGCACGGGGATCTTCGTAGTGGTGTTTCTCGTGTTCGATGGCATCGCGCTCAGCCTGACTCAGGACGAAATCTCCCTGCTGGCTGCTGCATGCCCCTTGCCCTTGTGGGGTCTGGTTATTGTGACACTGACATTGGCTCATGACTTGACCTTTTGTGGCTTGTCCCTTTACTGCGCGTCTTGCCCTTCGCCCCGGCTGCCGGGGCGAGAGGACTCAACGATCCACATCTGACATAACGAAATCGATACTGCCTAGGTAGACGATAAGATCCGACACCATCTGGCCGCGGATCACCGAGGGGATCTGCTGCAGGTGAGCAAAGCTCGGGGTGCGGATCCGGGTCCGGTAGCTCATGGTGGAGCCGTCGCTGGTCAGGTAATAGCTGTTGACCCCCTTGGTCGCCTCTATCATCTGGAAGGACTCGGCGGCCGGCATGACAGGCCCCCAGGAGACTTGCAGGAAGTGAGTGATCAGGGTTTCGATGTCCTGCAGGGTGCGCTCTTTGGGCGGTGGCGTGGTGAGCGGGTGATCCGCCTTGAAGGGGCCCTCAGGCATGTTTTTCATGCACTGCTCGATAATGGACAGGCTCTGGCGGATCTCCTCGATGCGCACGGTGGCGCGGTCGTAGGCGTCCCCGTTGCTACCCACCGGCACCTCGAACTCGAACTGATCGTAACCGGAATAGGGGCGCCATTTGCGCACGTCAAAGTTGAGCCCCGTGGCCCGCAGACCGCCCCCCGTGGTGCCCCAGGCCAGGGCCTGGGCCGTGTTGTAGGCGGCGACGCCTATGGTGCGGCCCCGCAGTATGCTGTTGCGCATGGCCGCCTTTTCATACTCCATCAACCGCTTGGGCAGCCAGCTCAACAGGTTGTCCTGGATGAGGCGGGTCCAGCCGGCAGGCAGATCGTGGGCCACGCCGCCGATGCGGAACCAGGCCGGGTGCATGCGGGCCCCGGTGATGGCCTCGATGATGGTGTAGATCTTCTGGCGGTCCGTGAAGGTGAAGAAGACCGGGGTCATGGCCCCCACGTCCTGAATGTAGGTGCCAAGGAACAGCAGGTGGCTCTGGATACGGAACAGCTCCGCCATCATCACCCGGATCATGTCGACCCGCGCCGGCACCTTGATGCCGGCCAGCTTCTCGACCGCCAGCACATAGGGCAGGTTGTTCATCACGCCGCCCAGGTATTCGACCCGGTCGGTGTAGGGGATGTAGCTGTGCCAGGACTGGCGCTCGCCCATCTTCTCGGCGCCGCGGTGGTGATAGCCGATGTCGGGCACGCAGTCGCGGATCTCTTCCCCGTCGAGTTGCAGCACTAGGCGGAAGGCGCCGTGGGCGGAGGGGTGGTTCGGCCCGAGGTTCAGGAACATGTAGTCCTCGTTCTCGTTGCCGCGGGCCATGCCCCACTCTTCCGGCTTGAACAGCAGGTTGTCCTGCTCCTGATCCTGCTTGACCGCATCGAGCATGAAGGGATCAAACTCGGTGGCGCGCGCCGGGTAGTCCTTGCGCAGGGGGTGCCCTTGCCAGCTCTTGGGCATCATGATGCGGGTCAGATGAGGGTGGCCATCGAAGGTGATCCCCATCAGATCCCACACTTCCCGCTCGTACCAGTTGGCGTTGGGGAAGTGGCGGCTGACGGTGGGCAGATGGAGATCGCTCTCCTTGAGCGCCACTTTCAGCATCACGTCGGCGTTACGGTCGATGGAGATGAGGTGATAGAAGACGGTAAAGTCGCTCTCTGGCAGGCCGTGGCGATGGCTGCGCATCCGTTCGTCGGTGGCGCTGAGATCGAACAGCATCACGAAGGGGGAGGGCAGCTTTTGCAAGAAGCCCATCACGTCCAGCAGCAGATCCCGGGAGAGCCAGATGACCGGCACGCCGGTACGGGTACTCTGCACGGTGAAGCGCTCGGCACCGAAGTGGGCGAACAGCTCGCCGACCACCTGGGCATCGGCGTGATCGGCGGTTTGCCACTGGGCCATGGTGTAATTGCTTGGGAATTCTCGAGTCAGTTTCATGATCAGATCTCATCCGGCGTGCGCAGGTTGGTCACGTTGATCCGCTCGCCGCGCTTGCGTTCCTTCTCGGATTGCATCTGGGGACGGTAGATCCCCTGATCCCCCACCACCCAGGAGAGGGGGCGGCGTTCCTTGCCGATGGACTCCTGCAGCAGCATCAGGGCTTGCAGGAAGGCCTCGGGGCGGGGCGGGCAGCCCGGGATGTAGACGTCGACCGGCAGGAACTTGTCGACGCCCTGTACCACGGAGTAGATGTCATACATGCCGCCGGAGTTAGCGCAGGCCCCCATGGAGATGACCCACTTGGGCTCGAGCAACTGCTCATAGAGCCGCTGGATGACAGGGGCCATCTTGATGAAGGGGGTGCCGGCAATCACCATGAAGTCGGCCTGACGGGGGGAGGCTCGTATGACCTCTGCGCCGAAGCGAGCCACGTCGTGGGGAGAGGTGAAGGCGGTACACATCTCCACGTAGCAGCAGGAGATGCCGAAGTTGTAGGGCCAGAGGGAGTTCTTGCGGCCCCAGTTGACGGTGTCTTGCAGCACCTCTTCGAGGCGCCCGATCATGATGCCGCGGGTCGCTTGCTGCGCCAGTGGATCATCGACGGTCTGGCGCTGTTCCTGGGGGTAGCGCTCAACGGGCGCATCCGGGTCAATCCGGGTCAGGGTGTACTTCATGGTGCAACCTCAAAGAGATAATCGGTAGTTCAGTCTGGTTTCTTGTCAGTCAGGACACGCTTTTTCGGGGCCCAGTCGAGGGCACCAATGCGCCACAGGTAGAGGAGGCCTACCAGCAGCAGGGTGATGAAGATGGTGGCTTCGATGAAGCCGACCCAGCCGCTCTCCCGAACGGAGACGGACCAGGCAAAGAGATAGAGGGCTTCGACATCGAAGATGACGAAGAACATGGCGACCAGGTAGAACTTGGCGGAGAAGCGCAGGCGGGCGTTGCCGACGGAATCCACCCCGGATTCGAAGGGTTTGTTCTTGGCACGGCCATAGGCGCGTCCCCCCAGCAAGGCCGCCAGGCCTATCATGGTCAAGCAGATACAGATGGCGCCAATGACATAGACAGCAAAAGCCCAGTGCTGGACGGCAATATCAGCAAACATATAGGTTTTTCCCTAACCAAATTAATCATGTGACTTAACAATGACGTTACGTAGTATGCCACTTTCGTACTGATTTACATGTCATTTCAAAGGATTAATTATTAATCAACGGGATGAAAATTGTGTTTTGCTAGCGGGGTCAACTTTCTCGTTTGAGAATTGTTTTCAATCGTTTTTATGTAGCAGAAAAAAAACGGATAGTTTGAAAATCCGGTGGATGGCAGGAAACAAAAGACCCCGCATGGCGGGGTCTGTTTCAGGGTTGGAGAACGGGGAGGCTCTGCTCTGCCGCCTTGCCCTGGGAGAGCACGATCTCCACCCGGCGGTTGGCCTGGCGGTGAGCCGGGGTATCGTTCGGATAACGGGGTTGGGTATCCGCCACCCCCTGGGCGATCAGCCGTCGTGAATCCAGTTTGGGGTTGGTCAGCAGGGTGTGGGTGATGGTGGCCGCCCGCAGCACCGACAGCTCCCAGTTGTTGCGATAGAGCTCCACCGGCGCCTGGGAGTTGTCGGTGTGACCGGTGACCACCACCATGCCGGGAATGTCCGCCAGCACGTCCGAGACCTTGTTGACCAGGGGAATGAACTGGGGCTGCAAGAAGGCGGAGTCGGCCGGGAACAAGGTCTTCTCGCCGATGCGGATCACCAGTTGGCTGCCAAGCTGCTCCACCTCGATCTCTTTGGACTCGATTTGGCTCTTGAGCTGCTGATCCAGCTTCTGCTTGGTGACCGTGACCCAATCCTGCTCCTTGGTCTTGTGGGGCCAGGACTCCGTGGCCGTAGGTTTCTCCGAGGAGCCGATGGTCTCGTTGAAAGGGTCGGCCGCCGCTGCGGGCGTCTGGGTATCCAGCACCTGCTCTTTCTGGGAGGTATTGGGGGTGGTCTTGGACTCGGGTTCCAGTATGCCTGTGCCCCCCTGCATCACGGGGGAGCCGGCGGGAAGGGAAACCAGCCCTATCTTGCCAAGAGATTCGATAAAGCCCTGAATGAGCACGCGAGTCTCCGACTGCTTGGCCATGGCGAAGGAGTAGAGCACCACGAACAGGGCGAACAGCAGTGTCATGAAGTCGGCGTAGGAGACCAGCCAGCGTTCGTGGTTCTCCGGCGCCTCAGCCTTTTTCTTTTTCGCCACTGTGGCCTCCGAGGTAAGGCTCAAGGGTCACTTGCAGCCGTTGCTGTGACTCGCCGTCCACGATGCAGAGGATGCCGGTGAGGGTCATCTCCTTGTAGTGGCGGATCTGGTGGGCAAACGACTTGTAGCGGTTGCCGAAGGGCAGGAAGATGAGGTTGGCGGCCGACACCCCGTAGATGGTGGCGATAAAGGCCACCGCGATGGCGCCCCCCAGCTTGTCGGGGGCATCCAGCAGGCCCATGGCGTGAATGAGGCCAAATACGGCCCCGACGATCCCCATGGTCGGGCAGTAGCCCCCCATGGCCTCGTAGAATTTGACGGTCTGTTCGATATCTTCCTGCTCGAACTCGATCTCGTTTTCCAGTACCTCGTGGATTTTGGTCTTCTCGTAGCCATCGACCATCATCTGTACCCCTTTTTGCAGGAAGGGATCCTTGATGTCGTCGATCATGCCCTCCAGTGCCAGCATGCCACTGCGCCGTGCATTGCCCGCCAGGGTTTCAAGCAGTTGGGCCTGCTCCAGCATGTCGAGGCGCAGGGGAGTGATGAGCCACTTGAAGCGCTTGAGGGTTTTACCAACCACGGAGAAAGGAAACTGGGTCAGTGCGGCACCGACGGTACCGCCGATCACGATGAGAAAGGCGGGCAGATCGAGCAGGGCGCTGGGGTGCCCCCCTTCTATCATGTTGCCACCCAGAATGGCTGCCAGGGCCAGCAGCAAGCCAATAAGACTCATTTGTCCATATCCCTATGCGATGTGTGAGGCTAGTGTAGCCATTTAACTATCAGTTTTTCAAAACGATATCCAATCGGTGAGCAATATCCGAGAGGTTGCGCAGACCCGGTAGTGTCCGGTGGCATCGGCCTGTGCCGCCTGGTCAGCAGAGCAGGTTGACGGCGCTGGTATGGCAGGACGAGGCAGTTATCCAGGTGATATCACAATATACTGTGCTATTCGTGAGAGTATGTTGGTTATTTATATCGTCATTTTCTCTTTGCTTGGCGTGATAAGCTGTCAACGAGAAAGGGCTGGCTGCCCTCGGGGCATCTCCCCTGTCGGCAGAGATCAGAGAGGCGGAAGGGATGGGATTGGCTGGGCGGCACTCGGCCAGGTATCGCGGCAAACCGTTTTTTCTGGCTCCGCCGATGACGGGTTTCTCCTGCCAGGGGGTTGGCAGACACCTTGAAGCAAAAACCGATCCTGAGGTCAGTTCTTCAAGCTGTACGCTGGGTCGGGATTGACTCGCGTCATCCCTGGCGCTCGCCCCTGGCCGTCCAGTCGGGCTATCCTGCCCGCCTGTCAACAGGGGTCGAACCGAGCCGCCCATCGCCAGATAAAGTAAAAGGCCCCGTCGCAAGACGGGGCCTTTTACTTTATCTGGCGGTGAGGGAGGGATTATTCCCCCCTGCGTGGCTCACCCCTTCGGGGCGACCTGCGGCCGTTCATCGCAGCAAGCTGCTCTGCTCGAACCCGACGAGGCTTCTCACCTTCTCTCCATCGGCATCGGATGTTGCCATGTCACCAGATGCAAAAAACCGACCCTGAGGTCGGTTTTTACAATTTGGTGCTGGGTCGGGATTGACTCGCGCCGTCCCTGGCGCTCGCCCTGCGGGCAGCCTGCGGCTGTCCAAGGGGGCTGTCCTGCCCCCTTGTCGAACCCGGCGAGGGTTCTCACCCTCCCTCTATGGGTATCAGGGGATACGGTAAGCCCAGATGCAAAAAACCGACCCTGAGGTCGGTTTTTAAAATTTGGCGGTGAGGGAGGGATTCGAACCCTCGATACGTTGCCGTATACACACTTTCCAGGCGTGCTCCTTCAGCCACTCGGACACCTCACCAAATTTTTACTGCTTGAAGTGGCTTTCGGAGCACGCTGCGCGTGCATCTTGCCGACTTCGTCGGTGGGCAGCCTCTCGGATACCTCACCAAATTTCGGTCTGTGATTTAACGTGTTCAGCCAACACGGTGTTCGCTGCGCCGTTGCGCTGGAACGGGGCGTAATTTAGGGGAAAGGGCTGCCTGGGTCAACCACTTTTCCCCTTATTTTTCATAATCTTTATCGAGTGCCTATCCCTTGAACAGAATGCCGGTTTTTTAATCCCGTTCAAGGCTTGTCGAGAATGATCAGGCTGTCAGGCAGCTCGTTCTGATCCCGGGTTGCGGGGAAGGCGTCGGTCAGAATGGCGCTGGTGCGCTCCACGCACTCCAGGAACCCCTGCTCGACCTCCTTGTTGCGTACCCGAACCACGAAGTCGTCGATGATCTGCTGCCACAGGGTGTTGTCGATGTGCTGGGCGATCCCGTCGTCTACCAGGATCTCCACATAGTGCTCCGCCACCGAGACGAAGATGAGCACACCGAGCCGGTCCCGGGTGCGGTGAAGTCCCTGCTCGACAAACTGCAGGCGGGCCATCAGGGCGGCCCGGTGACGGCGTACCTTGTTGGGAATGAGCCGCATCTTGATGGGCGTCCAGTGGAACAGCAGGCTCAGCAGCAACCAGACCGACCACTGCACCAGCAGGATCTCGTACCAGCCAAGCCAGAAGCCGAGCTGGAAGACCAGCAGGGGGGTGAGCATGGCCAGCAGGGCGGCCCACAGGGTCGGGATATAGCGATAGCCATCGCTGGCCGGGGCCAGCACGGTGACCAGTTCGGCATCCGTGGCCTGCTCGGCCTGTCGAACCCTGGCCTGCAAGGTGTGGAAAAACTGTTTCGAAATCATCTTGTTGTCTCTTTTTCCCTGATTACCAACCGCCAGATGCACCGCCGCCGCCAAAGCTGCCGCCGCCACCACTGAAACCGCCACCACCACCGCCAGTGCGGCCGCCAAAGGAGCCGGCACCGAATCCACCGGCCATGTAGGCGGCCCGGCGACGTCCTCCCGGCCCACCGCCGCCGCCGCGCAGGTTGTGCAGCACGATCATCGCAATCACCACCAGGATGAAGAGCCAGGGACCTCCCTGCTTGTCGGCGTTGCTGGTGTTGTCCACGGGCTGATACTCCCCGGCCAGGGCCTGCATGATGCCCTGGCTGCCGGCGAGGATGCCGGCCACCATGTCACCGCGCTTGAAGGCGGGCAGGATCCGGGTCTGGATGATATTGGCGGCGATGGCGTCGGGCAGGGCACCTTCCAGGCCATAACCCACCTCGATGCGCACCTTGCGCTCGTCCTGGGCGATGATCAGCAGAACGCCGTTGTTCTTGCCTTTTTGGCCGATGCCCCAGTGGCGACCGAGCTGGTAGCCGTACTCTTCGATGGTATCCCCCGCCAGCGTGTCGATGGAGACCACCACCAGCTGGACGCCGCTGCGCTTCTCGAAGACGGCCAGTTGCTGTGCGAGCTGGTGAGCCTGCTTGCGGGACATCAGATTGGCCTCGTCCACCACTCGCCCTGTCAGGGCCGGGAAATCGGGGGCGGCATGCAGCGCCGTGGCACAGAGCAGCAGACAGAGCGCCAGCCAGCGTCTCATCACGTTCATTGGAAGCTGACCTTGGGCGCCTCATCGGCACCGGGTTTGGCGCTGAAGGTGGGTTTGGCTTCCAGATCGGAGTAGAGCAGCTTGGACCAGATGACCCCGGGGAAGGTACGGATCTCGGTATTGAACTGGCGTACTGCTTCGATGTAATCCCGTCTGGCCACCGCGATGCGATTCTCGGTGCCTTCCAGCTGGGCCTGCAGGGTCAGGAACTGCTGATCGGCCTTCAGATCCGGGTAGCGCTCGACTACCACCATCAGCCGGGAGAGGGCGCTGGAGAGCTGCTCCTGCGCCGCCTCGAACGCCTTGAGCTGGGAGGGGTCACTTACCTGCACGCTGCCGACTCGGGCACGGGCATCGGTGACCGCCTTGAGCGTCTCCTGCTCGTGGCTGGCGTACCCCTTGACGGTGGCCACCAGGTTGGGAATGAGATCGGCCCTGCGCTGGTACTGGTTCTCGACCTGTCCCCAGCTCGCCTTGACCTGCTCATCCAGGGTCGGAATGGTGTTCATGCCGCAGCCGGTCAAGCCCAGCAGCAGGGTCAGGGTCAGCAGGGCACGGGTACCACGCTGCCAGAGTGAAGTGGCCATCTTGTTGTTCTCCATTGATATTTCTCTCGGAAATAGGTTCACCATAACAGCTTGTGGTCAGCCCTCACAACGCCTGGGTAACAGGGGGGCGCGGTAGCTCATCGACACCTTGGGCAGCTGGGGTTTGTCCTTGAGCCAGGAGGCCAGCTCCTCCCCACAGCCATTGCCAGGGGGAATGGGAGCCTGGGGCTGGCAGTCCGGACTGTTTGCCGGGCAGCGCAGGCGCACGTGAAAGTGGCTGAAGTGGCCGACCCAGGGGCGCAGCTTGCCGACCCAGGCTTCACCGGGTGCCTGTTTGCACACCTCGGCCTTGATGACGGGGTTGACGAAGATGCGCGCCACCTCGGGGCGATCAGCCGCAAGGCGCAGCAGATTGAGTTGCCTGGGGCCGAATCGGCCGGGCAGTATCCGGTAGCTGGGTTCGTCGATCAGCGCCCACTCCCTGGGGGCATCCTGCTCCCAGCGGCTGATGGGCCTGTCAGCCATCCTGAACCATATGTCGGCATCCAGGCCGGTTTGGTGGCTGCGATGACCTGAGGTAAAGGGTCCCCCGTGCATCATGGCGAGGTCTGCGATATAGAGATCCGGCATGCCGGCCAGTCTGGTCTGGTTGGCCAGATGCTGCAGGTAATGGATGAGGTCGGGGTGACCGTAATAGCGCAGCCGTTTGGTGCGGATCACCTGATAACCAGGACCTTCGAGGGGCAGGGCCACGGCATTTTTCAGGCAGCCGGCGGAGTAGCCGCCGATGGCCTCGGCATAGAGTGTGCTCGCGGACAAGAGCAGGGCGGTGGCGAACATGGGACTCCCGGGATGGCGCCCAGTGCGGGCTCAGACAGCCCCAAGCATACCAAGAGTGGCGGCTGGCCGTCATCCGTGTCGCGGTGGCGGTTGCATCGCGGCGCGTCGCTCGCGCACAATGCGCGGCAACGCAGCGACGGCAAGGCCGTTCGCATCACAGAAGGAGAAGAGAAGATGAGAGTCAGTGAGCTGGCAGCGCAAGAGAACGTGCGCTGGCTGATGCCCCCGGCCCGGCGGTTTTACGGGGTGATGATCTGCCTGTTGCTGGCGAGTCTCGCCACTGTGGTGGCCGCCCTCTGGCTGGGATATCCCGACATGGGCCTGCTGCCCTGGGTCGGGGTGGTCTTTGGCGGTATCGTGCTGGTGATGATGGTGTTGCCGCGCAACTGGCAGCGCTGGCGTCTGGCGGAGCTTGCCTGGGATGAACGCCATCTCTATCTGCTCAATGGTGGCGAAGACCGGGCGTTGGCGCTGCCCAGGGCCGTGCTGGTGGGCATGGAGCGGGATCGCAAGGTGGGACACGATGGCCAGTGGCTCGATTTCAGCCTGGATCTCGGGCTGGATGAGGTGACCCTGGCGACGGCCACCAGCCTGCTCGGGTTGTCCCGGGAAGGGACTCACGAAGTGGCCCCCGGGGTCTATCGATTCGGGTTCAAACGTGCCTGGCATGGGCGTCGTGCCCTCGGCACATTGCTGGCCGAACTGCACCCACTCTGACTATTTTCTCGACAATTCATCCCAATGCTCAGATACTGCCTCTGATTCGATTTGATCTTTCCTGCTCTGATAACCCAAGAGATCAAGGACTTGGGATACGAAGCTGGAAGTGCCATGGCATGATGCCGTGGCTGGTCCGGCAGGGGGGTTGTGCCCTTACTCCCAGGTCGGTGGATGCATAGATAAGGCACCTTGAATCGAGAGTGGATGGCATGAAGATTTACGTAGGTAATCTGTCGTACCGGATGACGGCCGACGAACTGACAACCGTGTTCAGCCAATTTGGGCAGGTAGACAAGGTCGATATCATCATCGACCGCGATACCGGTCAGTCCAAGGGGTTTGGTTTCATTGAAATGCCGGTCAATGGTGAGGCCGAGAAGGCCATCGCCGAGTTGCACGGCACCGAGGTCGGCGGCCGCACCATCACGGTCAATCAGGCCAAACCGAAGACGGATGCACCCCGTGGTCGCCCCCAGCGCCATCGTTGAATCGTCTCGATAACGGAAAACGGCATGGAATCCTCCATGCCGTTTTTGTTTTCAGGGTCTGGTGCAGACTCAGGGAACGTCATAACCCAGAGCGGCCTTGCGGATGCGGAACCACTGCTGGCGAGTGAGCTCAATGGACTCGGCTGCCACGGCGGCGGCGATCCGCTCCCGTTTGCCGGAGCCGATGAGGGGCAGCGGCTGACTCGGCAGCATCATCACCCAGGCGTAGACCACCTGCTCCAGACAGTCGGCGCCCACCTCCTGGCGGATCTGCTCGAGTTCCGCTCGCAGCGGGACATAGTCGGGGGCATGGAACAGCCGCCCGCCGCCAAGGCAGGACCAGGCCATGGGCTTGATGCGCAGTTGCTGGCATTGATCCAGGGCACCATCCAGCGTCCCCTCCTGATGGAGCGGGGAGATCTCCAGCTGGTTGGTGACCAGGGGGAAGGGCAGGCGGGATTGCAGCAGGGCGAATTGATGGGGCGTGAAGTTGGAGACCCCGGCGTGCTTGATCTTGCCTGCCTGCTTGAGGGTGATGAAGGCGTCGGCCACCTCGTCGGCGTTCATCAGGGGGTCGGGGCGATGGATCAGCAACAGATCCAGATAATCGGTGCCGAGCTTTTGCAAGGAGGCTTCGGCACTGGCGACGATGTGTCCCTTGCCGGTGTTGTAGTGATTCAGGGCGTGGGCCGGATTGGCGGTGAGGGCGATGCCGCACTTGCTGACGATCTCCATCCGATCGCGCAGGGAGGGTTCCAGGCGCAGGGCATGGCCGAAGGCCTCCTCGCACTGGTAGCCACCGTAGATGTCGGCGTGATCGATGGTGGTGACCCCGAGATCAAGGTGATATTTCATCAGGTCCAGCAGGGCGGCGGGGGAAAGCTGCCACTCCATCAGGCGCCAGTAGCCCATGATGAGGCGGGAGAAGGTGGGGCCTTGCTCGTGCAGGGCTAGACGGGATACGGACATGGTGACTCCTCTGGAGATAACAATGCGAAAACAAAGGGGCAAAATCATGTGCCAGCATCTTGGTCTCTTCCGGCGGACAAGGCAATAATGCCCCCTTCGCGAATTCGAACTATGGTTCTGACTCCGACGGGTCAAGCTCCCGGTGTCAGTGAGAGGAGAAGGGGTGATGGAAGGATTTGCCGCCAGGCTGCAAAGCCTGATCGGGGAGGGGAGCGTGAGCGCTTTTGCCCGCAAGGTGGGGTTGAGTGAAGCCCTGATCCGCAAGTATCTGAAAGGGGCCGAGCCCGGCCTTGGCAAGGCGAACCAGATTGCCATGGGGGCCAACTGCTCGCTGGAGTGGCTCGCCACCGGTTGCGGGTATCTCTATCGTCAGGCCGAGGTGGTGGACAGGGACGCGCTGGCGGCGGCGGGGGCGCTGGTGCAGGAGACCCGTCCGGGAAAGCCCATGCCGGACGAGGAGCAACTGGTGACCCTGCTCGCCTATTATCAGTTCCTGCGCAGCCACAAGCAGGCGGACGGTTTTCTGGACCTGGCCCGGGCGCGGGAGTTTGGGCGCCATCTGGCCGAGGCCTGAGCCTGACGAGTGTTCCCGGCAGTCCGCCATTCTTCTGATACCCTCTAAGCAGTGATCAAATCCAAGGACACGCAGATGAGCTATCTGATCCTGGGCAGTGGCGGGTTGGGCAGTGCGCTGGCACGGGAGCTGGCCAGACGGGGCGAAGAGTGGTTGCTGGCGGGCAGGCAACTGCCCAGGGGGCTGGATCCCGCCTGCTACTTTCCGCTGCAGGAGGTGGACCCGCTCTCCTTTGAGGCCCTCTTTACCCTCTATGACAGCACCACCCTGCCGACGGTAGTGATCAACACCATAGGCCTGCTCCATGATCTTGCCCACATGCCGGAGCGGCGGGTGGAGGAGGTGACCCCCCAATGGCTCGAAGAGAGTCTGCTGGCCAATGCCTGGCCCCACCTGGCCCTTGGTGCCAACCTCAGCCGGCGCATGATGTCCCAGAGCACGCTCTGGCTCTGCACTCTCTCGGATCGGGCGGGAAGCCTGGAGAAGGGGGGCGAGGAGGCCATGTGCCACTACAGCTACCGCATGAGCAAGGCCGCCCTCAACATGGGATCCCGGATCCTGGCGGGTGAGTGGGCAGGACGTTTTCCCGGCGCCGGTGTCATCACCGTGCATCCCGGCCTCATGAATACCCCCATGCAGCAACCTTTTCTTCAGGAGATGGATCCCACCTTGCTGCAGGACCCCGCCGAGGTCGCCGTCCGCCTGCTGGATCTGATGGCCACACTGACGCCCGCGCACTCGGGCCGTTTCGTGGATCTGCAGGGTCAGTCGCTGCCCTGGTGAGCCGCCGGGCTCACATTCCCGCTTGCCGTTTCTTGCCAGCCGGGTGTCGGCTGGTTAATGTCATCGTCCTGCATCAGGAGGATGACATGCGCTATATCGATTTACGAAGTGATACCGTGACCCAACCCACGGAAGCCATGCGCCAGAGCATGCTGCATGCCGAGGTGGGAGACGATGTCTATGGGGAAGATCCCAGCATCAATGCGCTGGAGCGCCGCGGCGCCGAACTGCTTGGCAAGGAGGCGGCTCTGTTCGTGCCCTCCGGCACCATGTCCAACCTGCTGGCCATGATGAGTCACTGCCAGCGTGGGGAAGGAGCCGTGCTGGGGGCGGCTTCCCACATCTATCGCTACGAGGCCCAGGGCTCTGCCGTGCTGGGCTCGGTGGCCCTGCAATCGGTCCCCATGCAGGCGGACGGCACTCTGGCCATCGAGGATGTGCGGGGGGCCATCGCTCCCGATGATCCCCATTTCGTCCAGACGCGCCTCGTCTGCCTGGAAAATACCCATAACGGCAAGGTGCTGCCATTGACCTACCTGCGCGCCATGCGCGAATTCGTCGACGAGAAGGGGTTGAAGCTGCACCTGGACGGGGCTCGCCTCTTCAATGCGGTGGTGGCGAGCGGGGAACCGGTGGCCGCCATCGCGGCGCCTTTTGACAGCATCTCTGTCTGCCTCTCCAAGGGACTGGGGGCACCGGTGGGTTCCCTGCTGGTGGGATCGGCTGCGTTCATCGCCCGCGCCAGACGGCTGCGCAAGATGCTGGGGGGCGGCATGCGCCAGGGAGGGATCCTGGCCCAGGCCGCCCTGTTCGCGCTGGATCAGCACGTTGCCCGGCTGGCGGATGATCATCGCCGCGCCAGGCGTCTGGCAGAGGGGCTGGCCGCGTTGCCAGGCATCACACTCAACATGGGTGAGGTGCAGACCAACATGGTATTCCTGCGCCTGACTCAGGGGGATCCCGCCACCTTGCTGGGTTTCATGAAGGAGCGCGGTATTCTCTTCTCCGGCTACGGGGAGCTCAGGCTAGTGACCCACCTGCAGATCACCGACGATGACATCGACGAGGTGATCGACGCCTTCACCGAGTACCTGAGTGGCTGACGCCATTCCCCATCGCAACAACAAGGGCGCCATCGGGCGCCCTTGTTGTCATGGCCGGGTCGGTCATCCCTGTCGCTGGCCGGTGATCAGCATGGCCTCGTCGGTGGCGTCATAGATCATGATGGCCAGGTGGGTGACCTCTCCGGCGAAGTCGGCCAGCGGCACCAGGGTCAGGTTCTGGTACATGTAGGGGGCCGATCCCGTGATGGGGCGGTAGTTGGAGAAGCGCAACAGGTAGGGGCGCTGCTCCCAGGTGCTGAAGGCACGGTTGTTGAGCTTGAACACCATGTTGGCCTTGCGCTCGAACCAGGCCTTGTCCACATCGGGGAAGAGCGAGAACAGCCCCTGATCGCGCACCTCGCCTGCCAACCGGCCGCTGTGACTCTCCATGAAGCCGTTCCACACCTGGATCCGGTACTCCCTGTCGAGCACGACCAGCCCCACGTCCAGATTCTGGACGATGTTCATCAGCCAATGAAATTCCCGAATGTCCATGGTCACTCCTGGTGGTTGCTGCCGCGGAGCGGTCAGAGCATGTGCATGATCTTGTTGTTCATGGTGGCGATGGAATCTTCGGTAAACAGCAGCAAGAGATCGCACTGCACCGCATAGCCCTGCACCCGATAGTTGATCTCGATGGCCAGAGTGCGGCGCCAGCGGCTCTGGTTGGTCCGAATGAGATCCTGAATGGGCCTGTGCTGGCCCAGCACCACGGGGTGACCCTGGCTAAAAGGGGTGTCGAGCTGGTTGGCATAGCCGCGCAAGAAGGCGCCAATCAGCACGTTGGCGGTGTCCATCAGCAGTTCCAGCTCGGCGCCGTGATCCAGCTCCCCCTGATGGTTCATCAGGCGGGCCAGGTCCTGGAAGCTGGCATCGTGGAACAGCAGCAGGGCCTCCCCGGCGATCCCGGCCCCGATGAAGCCCTGACAGACCGCAGAGAGCGTCTCCGACTCGGCGGCGGCCGAGAGCGCCATGTGCAGCTCGGAGACCTCCAGCACGTTGACGTTGGGGATGGGGAGCAGCACGAAGGCGCCGAGCAGGCGGGCCAGCAGATCCGCCCCCTGGCCCATGGCGACGTTGGCCAGCTCCTGATAGACATCCCGCAGCTCGGGGGTGAACTGGATGCTGCTCTGGGCAGCCTGGTGGCTGGCGACGGGCTGGTGCTGGATGGCCGTCACCTGGGTGGCTGATTGCCACAGACCGTGGCGCTTGAGCAAGGCAAGGAGGGTGTCCGGGGAAGCCGGCTTCTTGATGAAATCGAGGGCGCCAAGAGCCATGACACGCTCATAGGCTTCCGGCTGGATGTCGCCGGAAACCACGATCACCTTGCTGCGCACCCCCTCTCGCTTGAGGGTCTCGAGCACGCCATAACCGTCCATCTCCGGCATGGTGAGATCGAGAAAGATCAGGTCCCCGTGCCCCATCAGGATCTGCTCGACCCCTTCCAGTCCGTCCGCGGCCTGGTGCAAGGTGACACCCCAATCGGCGGGCAGGGCGCGCACCAGCTGTTTGCGCGCGAACCCGGAGTCATCACATATCAATACATTCATAGTGTTAGCCGACCTGTGTAACGAGGATTGCGCTAAGTGTGGGTCATCAGCCGTCAGATGCAACGGGCAGCGGCTGCGCCGGTGAAAATTGATCGTTCTGCTGGCGGGTACGATAGCGCTCAGAGTGCTTCTCGACGAAATCGGCGAACATCTTAACACGCAACGGGGTGAACCGGGGCTGACAATGGAGCATGTAGAAGGGACGTTTTCCCGACTGCCAGTCCGGCAGGACGGGGACGAGCTGACCATCTTGCAGGAAGGGGTGCACATAGTGCTGCGGGGCGTTGACGATGCCGAGGTGGCGCTGGGCTGCCCGCACGGCGGCCTGGGTCTGGTCGATGCAAAGGCGGGGAGTGCGCTTGATGCAGATCGTCTGTTCGTCCCGCCCGCTCAGTTGCCAGTGCTGGTGGGGCCAGCAGTAGATGAGATCGTGCTCTTCCAGCTGGGTCGGGTGGGAGGGCACACCCATCTTCTCCAGATAGAGGGGGGAGGCGAACAGACCGTACTGGATGTGACCCAGACAGAGGGCGTTGGGCAGGGTCTGGGGGAGCTCGCCGTTGAAAAAGACCAGGTCCCTGTCCTGATCTGCCTGGAGGGCATGATCGTTGGACTGGCGGATGTCGAACTGTACCCCGGGATAGCGCAGGCCGAAGTCCGCCAGCATGTCGACCAGGATGGTGTTGGAGAGGGCGATGGGGGCCGCGAGGCGGATGAGGCCGCTGATGTCAGTCTCCTCACCCCGGATTTCGCCGGTGGCCTGCTCTATTTCCGCAAGGGGGGTACAGAGGCGCTCGTAATAGCGCAGCCCTTCGTCCGTGAGACGCAGCTTGCGGGTGGATCTGTGCAGCAGGCTGCATCCGAGCTGCTCTTCCAGTTGGGAGATACGTCGACTGATGGTGCCGGTCGGCATGCCCAGCGCAGCGGCGGCGTGGGAGAAACCGCCCTCTTGCACCACCTTGACGAACAGATAGAACTCTTCGATGTACTTCATAAGCGGTTTTAGGGGGTGTTCTGGCTGTAACAAGCCAGTGACCTTATGAAGAGTCACCGGGCTTGGCAAGCGCAATCCGGCGTTTAATTGATCTGGATTAGATTCGACTCGCGCTGGTATTGCTGGAGCAGATGGACGAAATCTTTCGGGGATCTGTCCAGGCTGTTGTCGGGCACCAGCAGATCGTACCCCAGCAGATCCCGCAGCCGTGCCATGCGGTTGCCGAGCATGGCGATCACCCCCTCATAGCGCTGGCCGGCGGGTGAGCAGAAGCGGCTCTCCTCCAGCAGTCCCTCTCCCAGGAGCCCACTGCCGCACCCTCCGGTCGGGCAGTCGGAGCGCTCGCTTCGCATGGCCTGCATCAGCACGGCGCGCTGCTCGGTGAGCAGACGGACGGCGAGCCGGGGTGTGATCAGCGTCAAAAAAGCGTCGTAATCCTTTATTTTCAAACCGATGTAGGGCAGCTCCACCAGATCCCACCCCAAATGGATACGTGGTTGGTCAATTCGCTGAATATTTCTCCATTTCAGGATCCAGCCGCCGTACTTGTGATGGTATTGCAGGCAGTCCTGACACAAAGAGAGACTAAAATGAGGCTCACCCAGTTTCCAAGCCCCGACAAGAATTGTCATCAGGCCCGCCAGGAGGAGGGAAATGGCGGGGATTAGTAGTTGTTCACGAAGAAAAAAAAGTATAAAAATCATAGCAATGGTTATCACCATGCCCAACAATACCAGTGTGAGTCCATTTCTTCTTACCATGGGGATCACATGTAGCGTTTTCATATGATTTCGGCCTTTTTTCATCCGTTTGTTATCCGATTATGGGCCGGAACGGATTTTGTACCAGCGCGAATGCTCCTGTCAGGGGGCGCAAGCGACTGGTTCGACCATGAGCTTTCAGCATGAATCATCACTCAACATGAATACGCTAGACGAACGCCTGCTCACCGTGATGGATGTCCTCCACACGCCGGTCTGGGTCTATGACATCCAGCGTCATCATATTTACTGGGCCAACGATGCTGCCCTCGGGCTCTGGGAGGCGAGCTCCCTGGCCGAGCTGAAGTCCCGGGATTTCTCCGCCGACATGGCCGCCGCCATCGATCTGCTGCTGCAACGCTATCTCGGCGATTTCCAGCAGGAGCGCAGTTACAACGAGTGGTGGACCCTCTCACCCAAGGGGGTCAAGAAGCAGGTCTATCTGCGTCTTTCCGGGATCCAGCTTGCCGGACGGCAGATGATGATGGCGGAAGCGGTCATCGATGCCGACACCCTCTATCAGGAGTCCTCCCTCGCCACTGGCGACACCCTGGCCTGTCTCTTTGACAACGAGGGGCGCCTCGAGAGCGGCAACCATCACTTCGACATGTGCTTTGGCACCGGCATTCTGACGCTGCCCCAGATCTTCTCCGGTGCGGACGAGGCCTTCTATCGTCGCCTCTCCCGTCTGGACGAAGTGGTGGCTGAAGGGGAGTGTCGCACCCAGAAGGGGATGCGCTGGTTCCAGTACCAGTTTCGCCATATCCAGCAGGGGGCACGGATCCTGCTGACCATGCGGGACATCACGGATCGCAAGCTCGAAGAGCTGGAGCATCGCCACCTGGCCTGGCACGACTCCCTCACCGGGCTGCTCAACCGCTACGGCCTGATGAAATCCCTGGAAGCCTATTGCGGCCTCGGGGGGCGCTTTGCCCTGGTGTTCATGGATCTGGACAACTTCAAGCTTGTCAATGACAACTACGGCCACAAGGCAGGGGATCGCCTGCTGGAGCGGGTCGCCGGACGGCTCAAGCAGATCTGCCCGCGGGACGTGGAGCTGGCGCGCCTTGGCGGGGATGAGTTCACCGCCCTGGTGCCCCTCAACCAGGCGAGCGATCGGGCCCAGGAGGTGGCGGATCTCATGCTCTCCCAGATGAGCAAGCCACTGCAGCTGAGTGGTGTCCCCGAGGTCACCATCGGCGGCAGCATCGGCATCGCCATCTACCCGGACGACGCGGATGATGGCGACAATCTCATCACCCGTGCCGACATGGCCATGTACCAGGCCAAGCAGATGGGGCGGCTTCGCTGGCAGCGCTTCACCCCCAGCATGCAGCAAAGCCTGCATCGCAAGCTGACCCTCAAGCAGTTTCTGGCCAAGGCCGTCGGCCGGGGGGAGCTCAGCCTGCGCTATCAGCCCCAGGTGGATGTGGCGCAAGGTTGGGTCATCGGTTTCGAGGCCTTGGTACGCTGGTACAATCCCGTGCTTGGCCATGTGTCGCCGGCGGAGTTCATTCCGCTGGCCGAAGAGATGGGGCTCATCCGGGAAATCGGAAGCTGGGTGCTTTCCACCGCATTGGCCCAGATGGGGGAGTGGCAGCGACAGGACGGGGTGAGGGTGCCGGTGTCGGTCAATCTCTCGGGCTTTCAGCTCTCTGCCAGTTTGCCGGAGCTGGTGGCCCAACTGCTCGAGGCATTCTCGGTGGAGGCGGCACTGCTGACCCTGGAGCTGACCGAGACGGTGCTGATGCTGGACATGAAGGGGTGCATCGAGATCCTCGACGCCCTGAGCGAGCAGGGGATCAAGATCGCCATCGACGATTTCGGCACCGGCTACTCGTCGCTTGCCTACCTCAACCGGTTGCCCATCGACACCATCAAGCTGGACCGCTCCTTCGTGGTGGGGCTCAACCTGCCGGTGATCCGGGCGACGGTGGCCATGGCCACCAGTCTGGGGCTCGGGATCCTGGCGGAAGGGGTGGAGGAGGAGCACGAGCTCGCGGCCCTGCAGACCCAGGGTTGCCATGTCTTCCAGGGATTTCTGTTCAGCCGTCCCATGACACCGGAAGAGGTGGCGGCGGCGGGGTTCGCAGTACAGTGCCGGCTGGGCCGCTATCCCCTCGCAAACCATTGAGAAAGTTGTCGATAAATGTGCGGCATCTCCCATTTATGAAGTGCGAGATGCCAAATTAAACATAATTAATCGAATTTTTGTCTCATATCATGGGATCCATTAGACGTTATCGCTAGTATGCGCGCTCATTCCTTGGTAATGGAGTATCACCATAATGAGTCAAGCTGCAGTGAACGAGCGTCCGGCCCCTCCCAACGGCTGGTTGAACCGCTTTCTGAACGGGGTGGAGAAGGCGGGCAACAAGCTGCCGGATCCCGCCATGCTCTTCCTCTATGCTTTGCTGATCGTCTGGGTCGGCTCCTGGATAGGCTCCCAGTTCTCCTTCGATCTGGTCAATCCCCGCACCGGAGAGGCCGTGGTCATCAACAACCTGTTGACCGGGGCAGGGCTGGCGGACTTTCTCGCCAGCATGGTCACCACGTTCACCGGGTTTGCTCCCCTTGGCATCGTGCTGGTGGCCATGCTGGGGGTCGGGGTGGCTGAACAGTCCGGTTTCATCAACACCGGGCTCAAGAAGCTGCTCAAGGTGACGCCGGCGCGCTTTCTGACCCCCATGCTGATCCTGGTGGCCATCGTCAGCCATACCGCCGCCGATGCGGGCTATGTGCTGGTGATCCCCATTGGCGGCATCATCTTCCATGCGGCGGGTCGCCACCCGCTGGCGGGGATTGCCGCAGCCTTTGCCGGGGTTTCCGGCGGGTTTGCCGCCAACTTCCTGCCCTCCGGCGGGGATGCGCTGCTTCAGGGTTTCACCCAGTCTGCAGCCCAGTTGTTCGACCCTGACTACATGGTCAACACCCTGTGCAATATCATCTTCACCGGCGCCTCTTCCTTGCTGATCATCTGCGTGGGCTGGTTTGTCACCGAGAAGATTGTCGAACCACGCCTCAAGCAGGTGCCTCTCAACGAGGATCTGGAGAGCGCCGACGAGATGGGTCGTTACAGCGCTCAGGAGAGCCGAGCCTTCAACTGGGCCGGGTTCGCCATGCTGGCGGCCGTGCTGCTGCTGGGGCTGGCGCTGGCCCCCGGCGACTCGCCGATGCGGGCACCGGACGGTTCCCTCACCACTTTCGCCGCGCCGGTGATGAAGTCCATCGTGCCCCTCATTTTCCTGCTCTTCATCCTGCCCGGGATCGTCTATGGCTTTGTCGCCGGCAGCTTCAAGAGCGGCAAGGATGTGATCGACGCCATGTCGGCCACCATGAACAAGATGGGCTCCTACATGGTGATGGCCTTCTTCTGCGCCCTCTTCATCAAGGCGTTCGGGGATTCCAACCTTGGTACCCTGCTGGCGCTCTCCGGTGCCGAGGTGCTTCACGCCCTGGCGTTGCCGGGAGAGGTGACCATCGTCGGCATCATACTGCTGACGGCCACCGTCAACCTGGTGGTGGGTTCGGCCTCCGCCAAGTGGGCCCTCATCAGCCCCATCCTGGTGCCCATGCTGATGGCGGTGGGGATTTCGCCCGAGCTGACTCAGGCCGCGTATCGGGTGGGAGATTCCGCCTCCAACATCATCACCCCGCTGATGGTCTTCTTCCCCCTGGTGGTGGTCTATTGCCAACAGTATGTAAAGAGCACAGGCATCGGCACCCTGGTCTCCATGATGTTGCCTTACTCCCTGGCCTTCCTGGTGAGCTGGACGGGCTTCCTGCTGATCTACTGGGCGCTGGGGTTCCCGCTTGGGTTGCAGGCCCCCTATGTCTATCCTGCCCCTTGAGGGTGACGGGGGGCCTTGGGCCCCCCGCTTTTTTTGGGTAGAGTGTGACCTTCATCCCGGAGGTACCATGAACCCGACCATCGATCTCATTCTTTCCCATCGCTCCATTCGCCAGTTCACCCCAGAGCCCGTCAGCGCAGAGCAGCTGGATCAGATCCTGAGCGCCGCCCAGAGCGCCGCGAGCTCCAGCTTCCTCCAGGCCAACAGCATCATCCGGGTCACCGACAAGGGGCTGCGGGCCACCCTGGCGGAGCTGGCCGGTCATCAGGCCTATGTGGTCGAAGCGGCGGAGTTTCTGGTGTTTTGTGCCGACTACCATCGTCACAGCCAGATAGTGCCGGAGGCCCGCACCGGCTTTGTGGAGCAGCTCATGATCGGGGCCATCGACGGTGCCCTGATGGCGCAAAATGCCTTGCTGGCGGCCCAGTCACTTGGGTTGGGCGGGGTCTATATCGGCGGCATTCGCAACAATCCGGCCGAGGTGAGCGAGGTGCTGGGTCTGCCCCATCAGGTGATACCGCTGTTTGGCCTCTGCCTGGGCCATCCCGCCCAGCGGCCGGAGCAAAAACCGCGGCTGCCCCGGGCGCTGGTGGTGCACGAGAACCGCTATCCTGCCACCCTGGACCGCGCCCTGCTGGCCCAATATGATCGGCAGATCCACGACTACTACCAGGCGCGCAGCAGCAACAACAAGGAGCAGACCTGGAGCGGGCAGATCAAGGCCATCCTCGGGAAGGAGGCCAGACCCTTCATGCTGGGCTTCCTGCAGTCGAAGGGTTTTTGCCTCAAGTAATGGAGGCGGCGGGCGATATGGAGCATGACGCCATGGAGATGGCTGTCACTTGGTTGCGTTGTTGTGAGACAAGCTGGGATCTGGGCGCTACCCTACGGGGTTAAGCTGTTGTAGGATCTCGCAATTGGATTGGGACTGGAGTGTGAACACCCTATGATTTTAACCTTGATATTGCTGTCAATCGGCGCACTCCTGTTTCTGGTCATCGCCTACAACGTGGTGCAGCAATACAAACAGAAGGCCGAGGCCGACAAGCGCCAGGCCATCGCCCGTCACAAGGCCGTGGCGGACGAGACCGAAGAGCTGCTGCTGAACGTCAACCTGGTGCCCTTCTCCAAGAACATGGTACTGCTGATGCAGCACCGCATCCTGGATGCCTATCGCGCCATCGCCCTGGTGATGCCCAATGCGCAGGTCAAGCAGCGCATCGCCGACGTCCAGACCCAGATCAAGAATGTGCAGGAGAATTACAGCAGCCAGGACGAGGGGCACTTCAAGACGCCGGAGTCCGACCGCCAGGCCATCCAGATGCTGCAGCTGGCCAAGAAGATGCGAGCCGTGCTGCGGGTCGAGCACAACAAGGGCAAGATAGATCCCCAGGGGTTCGCCCAGGAGGATCGCCGCCTCGAGCTGATGCAGCTCAAGATCAACATCGCCAATCTGCTCAAGCGGGCCATGGATGCCCAGATCCAGGGGCAGTACGGCACCTGCCGTCAGCTCTACACTAAGGGGCTCGGCGCCCTGGCCAATGTCTCCGACAAGGATCCCTACCTGCTGGCGCGGGAAGAGGACATGCGCCAGGGGATGCGGCAGCTGGAAGAACACCTGCAGCAGCACAGCGAGAAGGAGCTGCAGAACATCAAGGACAAAGAGGCGGACGAACTGGACGTCCTGTTCCAACCGAAGAAGAAATGGTGATCATGTCTCATCCACTGGATTCCACGCTGGGGCCCATGGCCCCATTCGTTTGCCAACTGCTCACGGAAATGCAGGCCGTCATGGGGGGCTCCGCGTTCCCCGTGGTGGATCACCTCTGCTACCGGGCTGCCACCCTGCCGGAATACCTGGACTTGAAAGAGGCACTGGCTGCCCACGGGGTCTTACTGGTGGAGGGGATGATAGGAGACCGCCCCATTGCCACCTATCGCCTGCACCAGCCCGTCTGCTGGCAACAGGTCACCGTGCCCTGCATCGAACTGGCGGCCCCCAAGGCGGGTCGCAGCCATCAGGCCGGTCTCGAGCATATCGAGCTGGTGGTGCCGTCACTGCACGCCCTGGTGGCGGCCCATCCCGGCGTGGCCTTCAAGACGGCCAACATCGACGACAGGCGCAACCCGGACGTGGGCCTGATGTTGCCCTCGGGGCAGATCAAGTTTCATCTGCGCCCTCTGAGCGAGGTGATCGACGAAGAGCTGTGCACCGGCGCCGTGGTGCCGGTCCCGCAGGACTATTACGACGGCCTGTGAACTGACGGCCGAACGCCGTGCCGGGTGACGGGAGGGGGCGGCGCCATGCGCCCCTTCAACCAGCCGAGCCAGAGGCTCAAGGCGGCGGTCACCCCCAGCACCAGCTCGATGCCGAGCACCAATCCCCCTAGTCCCCCCCGCTCCCAGAAGGGATGCAGATAGAGCCCACCCAGACTGGCCCCCAGGTAGTACCCCACCAGATAGAGCGACGAGGCGAGCGCCCGGTCGTGCTCCACGTGCTGGCCGACCCAGGCGCTGGCGCAGGCGTGGGCGAGGAAGAAACCGAAACTCGAGACCAGCAGTCCCCCTATGATGGCGACCAGGGTTCCCTGCAACAGGGCGAGGCTGCCGAGCGCCATCAGGGCTATTCCCGCCAGCAGCATGCGCTGTGCCCCAAAGCGATGGGCGCCGCGGCCGCTCAGGGAGGAGGCTAGGGTGCCGGTGAGGTAGGTCAGGAACAGCATGCCGAGCCACTGGGTCGGCAGGGAGAAGGGGGCCTTGGCCAGCAGGAAGGTGAGGTAGCTGTACTGGTTCAGGAAGACCATGAAGTTGAGGCCGCCGATGAGGTAGGCCCCCGCCAGCAGGGGGTTGCCGAGGTGACTCTGGATGGCGCGGCGCAGCTGGCCGGGGGCGGGCTCCACGGCCACGAAGCGGGTCTGGGCTGGCAGCAGCCAGATGACCAGGGGCAACAGGGTCAGGCTGATGGCCCCGATGCCGAGGAAGGTGTGCTGCCAGTCGCCAAACCAGCCGGCCAGCAGGCCGCCGACCACCCGGCCCGCGATGCCGCCGAGGGAGTTCGCGGCGATATAGACGCCGACGGCGACGATCAGGGCACGCTTGCTGAACTCTTCCCCCATGTAGGCAATGGCGGTGGCCGGCAACCCCGCCAGCAGGGCTCCCTGCAGGATGCGCAGGCTCACCAGCAGATCGAAGCGGGTCACCCAGGGGATGCACAGGGAGAGCAGGATGGCGCCGATCAGGCTACACAACATGATCCGCCGCCGTCCGAATCGGTCCGCCAGACGGGCGCAGATGAGCAGGGAGCCCGCGAGCCCGGCGGTGCAGCCGGCGAGGGTCCAGCTGGCGGACAGGGCGCTGACCGAGAAGACCTCGGCCAGGAGGGGGAGCAGGGGGTGAGTCTGGTAGAGATTGAGGAATACCAGGAAGGAACCCAGGCTGAGGGCCAGGGTGGCGCGTATCCATTCGCGACTGCCTACTTCGATCATATGGAGTTGTCCCGACGACTTTTGTGCAGGGTAGTGCGACGAAACGTATAAATATAATATATTTAAGTTATCACCCTGATAAATGAAATTGATATGGACCTGAAACAGCTCGGATACCTGCTGGCGGTGCGCGATGCCGGCTCCTTCACCAGGGCGGCCCAGGGGCTGAACGTGGCCCAGCCTGCCGTCAGCATGGCCATCGCCAAGCTGGAGCAGCAGCTCGATCTGCGGCTGTTTGACCGGCAGGACCGCAGCGTGCGCCTCACCCCGGAGGGAGAGGTCCTTTGCCGCCACGCCGAACGGCTGCTGCGCCAGATGCACCAGACCGAGGCCGAGATGGCCGAGCTCAAGGGGCTGGAACGGGGGGAGGTGCGCATCGGCATCCCCTACATGATGGGATCCTATTACTTCCCGCCAATCCTGATGGCGTTCAAGCATCGCTACCCCGGCTTGAAGATCCGGGTGGAGGAGGCGGGCACCCGCGAGCTGCTCAGCCGCATGGTGGATGGCAGTCTGGATCTCGCCATCCTCATCACCAGCGATCTGCCACCGGCCCTCGAGGGGGCGCAACTGCTGCGGGAAGAGATGCTGATGGTGGTGGGGGAGGAGCACCCGCTGCGCGGCGCTGAGTCGGTCTCGCTGCCACAGTTCTTCGGCCAGGAGCTCGCCATGTTCCGGCGAGGCTTCTACCACAGGGAACACATGGAGGTGTTGGCGCAGGGGTTGGGGGTAGAGCCTGACATCGCGTTCGAAAGCAATCTCATCCCGCTGCTCAAGGCGGTGGTGCGTCAGGGATTCGCCGTGACCACCTTCCTGCGCATGGCGCTGGAAGAGGAGCCGGCCCTCACCGGCATCCCTTTTTCACCCCCTATCTTCCTGGATCTCTGCGTAGCCTGGCGACGGGGGGATCCGCTCTCCATGGCGAACCGAGCGTTGCGGGATTTTTTGCTGGCGCAAGGGGATGTTTCTCACCATTGCGCTACAGATACTGAATGATTGAGTGGTATCACCAATAAAAACGCCTCCAATCTGGAGGCGTATGCTGACAAGGTGGATGCAACCTTATTTCTTGAACAGGTGATCCAGCTTGTTTGCCTTGGTGGAGAGATAAAACTCGTTGTGGGGATTGCGACCTTCCTGAAGGGGCACGCGCTCCGCCACCGGGATGCCAAAGGATTCCATCGCCTTCAACTTGCGCGGGTTGTTGGTCATCAGGCGCAGGGACTTGACCTCGAGCGCCTTGAGCATGTCGGCGCAGATGGTGTAGTCACGCATGTCGGCGGCAAAGCCAAGCGCCACGTTGGCCTCCACGGTATCGGCCCCCTGATCCTGCAGATGATAGGCCCGGATCTTGTTGAGCAAGCCGATGCCTCGCCCTTCCTGACGGACATACAGCAGGACGCCGCGGCCCGCCTTGGCGATGTTTTCCAGCGCGGCCTGCAATTGGAAGCCGCAGTCACAACGCAGACTGAACAGGGCATCCCCGGTCAGACACTCGGAATGAATGCGTCCCAGCACGGGTTCGCCGTCTGCGATATCGCCCATCACCAGCGCGGCATGATCCTTGCCCGTGCCGGTTTCCTGAAAACCAACCAGCGTGAAAGTGCCCCAGGGGGTCGGCAACTTGGATTTGGCCACGAGGGTAACGCTGCTCATATGGTTGCTCCTGACTACAGCTGCTTAAAAAAGGGCGGCCAGTTTAGCGCGCATTGTCCGGAACAACCATAAGAACAAAACCTTGCGTGAGAAGTGGGTTAACCCGATTGGTCAGAATAGGTGCAATCACGACGACTTTTGCGCAATTGTGTGCCCTGACAACTGCCAGCGACGGCGCATTCGGGTATAATCGGCGCCCATTACCCCATCCCGACAGGGATGTGTGCAACCAGTCAAGATGCCGAGTGCGCAGGAGAAACGTTATGGCTCAGATGGCCCCCGTGATGACTATTGATGGCCCAAGTGGAGCAGGAAAAGGCACCTTGTGCCAGTTGCTGGCTGAAAAACTGGGCTGGCACCTGCTCGATTCCGGTGCCATCTACCGGGTGCTCTCCCTGGCAGCCCTGCATCACGATGTGGAGCTCGATTCCGAAGCCGCATTGGTTCCCCTGGCCGCCAATCTGGATGTGCAATTCCAGGTAGAAGGGGAGCTGGTCAAGGTGATCCTCGAAGGGGAGGATGTTTCCCGCACCATTCGTACTGAAGAAGTGGGCAACGCGGCCAGCAAAATCGCGGCGTTTCCCCGGGTACGTGAAGCCCTGCTGCGCCGTCAGCGTGCATTCCGCCAGGCCCCCGGTCTCATCGCCGACGGTCGCGACATGGGCACCGTGGTTTTCCCCGAGGCGGATGTGAAGATTTTCCTCGACGCCAGCGCCGAGGAGCGGGCCCAGCGCCGCTATAAGCAGTTGCAAGATAAGGGCTTTGATGTTAACTTTGAGCGTCTTTTAACCGAGATTCGGGAACGTGATGATCGCGACAGAAATCGCGCCGTCGCTCCCCTGAAACCCGCGGAAGATGCTCTTGTTGTAGACTCAACGTCCATGACCATAGATGAAGTGCTGGCAACGGTGCTTGCCTATGCAGAGCAACAACTTGGTGATGTCAGCGCAAACTGATGTCAGTCGTCTGCACCAAGGATGGCGCAGATAATTTAAAACAACCCCGCTTGTGCCGGATTGCAAGTGGATGTTTCATTTGTGACATAAACAATGATCGAATCTTTTGCTCAACTCTTTGAAGAGTCCCTGAACGCCGTTGAAACCCGTCAAGGTTCCATCGTCAAGGGCACTGTCGTTGCTATCGAGAACGGTTTCGTACTGGTTGATGCCGGTCTGAAATCCGAGTCTGCTATCCCGGCTGAAGAATTCAAGAACGCCATGGGCGAGCTGGAAATCAACGTAGGTGACTCCGTTGACGTGGCTCTGGACTCTATCGAAGATGGTTTCGGCGAAACCAAGCTGTCCCGCGAAAAAGCCAAGCGCCACGAAGCCTGGCTGCAGCTTGAAAAAGCTTACGAAGAGCAAGCTACCGTTATCGGTATCATCAACGGCAAGGTCAAGGGTGGTTTCACCGTTGAACTGAATGGCATCCGTGCCTTCCTGCCGGGTTCTCTGGTTGACGTGCGTCCGATCCGTGACACCGCTCACCTGGAAAACAAAGAACTCGAGTTCAAAGTCATCAAGCTGGACCAGAAGCGCAACAACGTTGTGGTTTCCCGTCGTGCCGTGATCGAGACCGAGAACACCTCCGAGCGTGAAAGCCTGCTGGCCAACCTGCAAGAAGGTCAAGAAGTTAAGGGTATCGTCAAGAACCTGACCGACTACGGTGCATTCGTAGATCTGGGCGGTGTTGACGGTCTGCTGCACATCACCGACATGGCGTGGAAGCGCGTTAAGCATCCTTCCGAAATCGTCAACGTTGGCGACGAGATCGCTGTCAAGGTTCTGAAGTTCGACCGCGAGCGTACCCGTGTATCCCTGGGCCTGAAGCAGCTGGGCGAAGATCCCTGGGTTGCTATCGCCAAGCGTTACCCGGAGACCACCCGTCTGTCTGGCCGCGTGACCAACCTGACCGACTACGGCTGCTTCGTTGAAATCGAAGAAGGCGTGGAAGGCCTGGTACACGTATCCGAGATGGATTGGACCAACAAGAACATCCACCCGTCCAAGGTTGTCAACGTTGGCGACGTGGTTGACGTGATGGTTCTGGACATCGACGAAGAGCGTCGTCGTATCTCCCTGGGTCTGAAGCAGTGCAAATCCAACCCGTGGCAGCTGTTTGCCGAAACTCACGCCAAGGGTGACCGTGTTTCCGGCAAGATCAAGTCCATCACTGACTTCGGTATCTTCATCGGTCTGGATGGCGGCATCGACGGCCTGGTTCACCTGTCTGACATCTCCTGGAACAACCAGGGCGAAGAAGCCGTGCGTGAATTCAAGAAGGGCGACGAGATCGAAGCCGTTGTTCTGCAAGTGGACCCGGAGCGTGAGCGCATCTCCCTGGGCGTCAAGCAGATCGAAGAAGACCCGTTCAATAAGTACCTGTCTGACAACAAGAAAGGTGCTATTGTGAAGGGCAAGGTTACCGAGGTTGATGCCAAGGGTGCCGTGATCGAACTGGCTGACGGCGTAGAAGGCTACCTGCGTGCCTCCGACGCTGCTCGTGACCGCGTAGAAGACGCCACTCTGGTGCTGTCTGTTGGTGACGAAGTTGAAGCCAAATTCATGGGCGTTGATCGCAAGAACCGTACCGTAAGCCTGTCTGTCCGTGCCAAGGACGAGGCTGACGAGCGTGTTGCCATCGACAGCCTGAACCAACAAGAAGAAGTTGTGTTCAGCAATGCCATGATGGAAGCGTTCAAAGCCGCCAAGGGTGAGTAATCCTTGATGCAAGAAAAGGGCGGCATTGCGCCGCCCTTTTTTATCTTGGCAAAATGATTATTGCATGTGATCGGGGAAGGAGATTTAACCTTATGACCAAATCAGATCTCATCGAACAACTGGCAGCCAGCCGCATGCATATGCCGGCCAAGGATGTCGAAGCCGCAATCAAGGAGATCCTTGAGCAGATGGCATCGACCTTGCAAAACGGCGACCGGATTGAAATCCGAGGATTTGGCAGTTTCTCGCTGCACTATCGTGCGCCCCGCGTGGGTCGCAACCCCAAGACCGGGGACAAGGTTGAACTGACCGGGAAATATGTCCCGCACTTCAAACCTGGCAAAGAGTTGCGCGAACGCGTCAACATCATCGAATAATGCAGAAAACGGCATACCTGAGTATGCCTTTTTCATTTTTATGTTCTGGAGTCTGCCCGTTGTCGGGTTTCTCACACTCTTTTCCCATTCGCGCTAGAGTCTGCCTGTGATTTTAAGGATAATCAGTCACTCATTCGCTACAGACAGGGAGCTCCCATGAAGCGTATCTTGGCCCTCATTCCACTGGTGCTGGTGTTTGTCCTGACTCTTGCCATCGGTTCTCAAAATGGTCAGCTGGTGCAGTTCAACTACCTGATTGCCCAGGGGGAGTTCTCGCTCTCCATGTTGCTGGGGTTCTTCTTCGCCGGCGGTTTTCTGCTGGGCTGGCTGGTGTTTGGTCTGCTGTTCCTGCGTCTCAAACTGCAAAATCGCACCCTGAACCGAACCATGCGTCGTCAATCTCGCGAGTTGGAGCTTGCCCGGTCGACAACCAAGGAATAATGTCCCTCGATGCTTGAACTGCTTTTCCTGCTGTTGCCCATCGCTGCCGGTTATGGCTGGTACATGGGCCGCAGGAGTGTTCGCCAGGACACCCAGCAACAGAGTAACCAGTTTTCCCGCCAGTACGTGGCGGGCCTCAACTATTTGCTCTCTGACGAGTCGGACAAGGCGGTGGATCTCTTTATCCAGCTGCTGGAAGTCGACAGCGAAACCATCGAAACCCACCTCTCCCTCGGCAACCTGTTCCGTCAACGGGGCGAAGTCGATCGCGCCATCAAGATCCACCAGAACCTGGTCGCCCGTCAGCTGACCCGTGAGCAGCGTCAGCTTGCCTTGCAGGAGCTGGCCCGTGACTTTCTGGCTGCTGGCTTGCTCGATCGGGCCGAAGCACTCTGGAAAGAGCTGTGTGATGACAGCGATTTCGAAGAGACGGCTCTGGCACAGCTCCTGATCATTCATCAGCAGTTGCGTGACTGGGACAATGCCATCGCCGTGGCGGTGCGTCTGCAGAAATTCCAGGGCAAGAAGCTGGCCGAGCCCATTTCCCACTTCTATTGCGAACAGGCGGAGAGTGCCTTGCGCGATGGCGACAAGCCTGCGGGCATCGCCAAGCTCAAGCGTGCGCTCGGTGCCCACCCGGCCTGTGCCCGCGCCAGCTTGCGGCTGGCCGATCTGGCGATGGAGGAGGGCAGGTTCGAGGATGCGGCCAAGGAGCTCCTGCGGGTGTTCGAGCAGGATATCGACTTTGCCTCCGAAGCCATGCCAAAACTGCTCGAATGCTATCGCCAGCTTGGTCGCAGCCAGGAGCTGATCCCGCTGCTTGAAAAAGCGGTAGAGGATCATGCGGGGGTCAGCGTGACCCTGGCGCTGGCCAATCTGGTGGAGGCCCGCGATGGGTTGAGCCAGGCCCGTGCCCTGGTGCTGCGCCAACTGCGTCGCCACCCCTCCATGAAGGGCTTTTATCAGCTGGTCGGTTTCCAGTTGGCCAGTGCCGAGGAGGGGCCTGCCAAAGAGAGCCTGGAGCTGCTGCAACAGCTGGTCGGCGAGCAGATCAAGATCAAGTCGACCCACAAGTGCCGTCAGTGCGGCTTTGCCACCCATTCGCTGTTCTGGCAATGCCCTTCCTGCCGGCAGTGGGGCACCATCAAGCCGATCCGAGGGCTGGATGGGGAGTAAACGCCAATGAGGCCAACACGCCCGGGCGAGCACGGATACCCAAGAATTTCAGATGCCAGCGTGCAACCGGGCCCCGGCTCTGCTGCGCCTGGCTGTGGCATAACAATCCATAGGAAGTGACATGCAAGACCCCAAAGTACTGGTCGCGCTGGATTATCAGCACGAAGCCGACGCCTTTGCCTTCATTGAGCAGATCTCACCGGCCCAGTGCCGCCTCAAGGTAGGCAAGGAGATGTTTACCCTGTTTGGTCCCCAGTTCGTTCGTCAACTGGTGGCCAAGGGGTTCGACGTCTTCCTGGATCTGAAATTTCACGACATTCCCAACACCGTCGCCAAGGCGGTGGCGGCCAGTGCGGAGCTGGGCGTCTGGATGGTGAATGTCCATGCCAGCGGTGGCGAACGCATGATGCGTGCCGCCAGAGAGGCGTTGCTGCCATACGGGGACAAGGCGCCCCTGCTCATCGGGGTAACCGTGCTGACCAGCATGGAGCAGTCCGACATGGCGCCCCTGGGTCTGGATGTGACGCCGGCAGAACAGGTGATCCGCCTGGCCACCCTTGCCAAGACGGCCGGGCTGGATGGTGTGGTCTGCTCCGCGGAAGAGGCGAGTGTGCTGAAGGGGCTGCTGGGAGCCGAATTCAAGCTGGTGACGCCGGGCATTCGTCCGAGCGGATCGGCTGCCGGCGATCAGCGCCGCGTCATGACGCCGCTGGCAGCGGTGGAGGCGGGTGCGGATTATCTGGTGATCGGGCGTCCCATCACCCAGTCCTCGGATCCCGCCGCCGTGCTTGGGGCGATCAATGCCGAGCTTTGCCGGTAACGGCGTAATGGGCGAATGAGCGCAGGCCGGATCCCAGATCCGGCCTGCTGCATTTTGGCCGTGGGCTGGCCTTGCCTATGGGGAGCTCAGGAGTGAACGGCCTGGGCGTCCAGACGAATGGGGAAGAGGCCGAGGAGCAGGCCGGCGAGTGCACCGATGAAGTGTGACTCGATGTGTACCCTGGCACCGATCAAGGCGGAGACAGGGCTCTCGCCGGCACTGTAAAAGTCCACACCGAGCTTGATGGCGACGCCCGCCAGCATCAGCCAGCCGGAGTGACGGCGAAAGCGGATGTCCTGCATGGCACCCCATACGAACAAGCCGTGCAGCAGGCCGGAGAGTCCCATGTACCACTGGGTTTGCGGGCAGCCCCACCAGATGCCGAGTCCGACCGCCGTCCCCAGCAGCAGCAGCAGCACGGGCAGGCGCCATCCCGTCAGGTACTCCTGAAACAGGCTGTAGAGCACGGCCAGACCGCTCAGGTTGAGCAGCAGATGCCATCCATTGGTGTGTGCCAGATTGCCTGTTATGATGCGCCACCCTTCGCCCTGGGCGATCAGGTCGCGATCGAAGGCGAGCTGATGATTTGGCACGGTGAAAAAGAGCAAGGCAGTGACGAGCGAAAGCGCGATGACCCAGAGCAGACCCGATTTTCCTGACAACATGAAGCAGCCCAACGACAAAGAGAGCCGATACTGTACACGCTGTACCCGGGCCCTCAAAGCGTGCCTGTGCGATTATATTCAGCGTGTGCCGAACCTGGCTGCGCTCCATATCCTGCAACACCCTGCCGAAGTAGGTCACCCCAAGGGGACGGCTGCGTTGCTGGCGGCGTCCCTGACCGATGTACGCATTCATGTGGGGGAGGACTTTTCCGACGACGAAGGGCTCAATGCCCTGCTTGCTGACCCCGCTGTCCAGTGCTACGTGCTGTGGCCCGATGAGGAGGCCCTGACCCTGATAGAGGCAAGGGAGCATCTCCTGAGGCGTGGACGCACCATGCGAGCCCACTTCATCCTCCTCGATGGTACCTGGCGCAAAGCCTATCGCATGTTGCACAGCTCGCCTGCACTGCTCGGGTTGCCGCGGATCACCCTCGGCGCCATTGCCGGGCAATATTCCATTCGCAAGAAGCCCTTTGAGGAGGCACTGTCCACCCTGGAAGCGGGCTACCATCTGTTGTCCCGGTGGGAAGGAGAGCCTGAGCTCTTCGCCCCGCTGATGACCCTGTTTACCCATTTGAACCGGCAGTGGCATGACTTTGCACAAGGCCGCCGCCGTTGAGTTGCCCAGAGGAGTGAAAACATGAAAAAAGCCGTCGTGGTCTTCAGTGGCGGGCAGGACAGCACCACCTGTCTGGTGCAGGCACAGGCCCGCTATGACGAAGTGCATGCCATCACCTTCGATTACGGCCAGCGCCACCGGGCGGAGATTGACACCGCCCGCCATCTGGCGACGGCGCTCGGGATCGCCGCCCACAAGGTAATGGATGTGACCATGCTCGGGGAGCTGGCCATCTCTGCGTTGACCCGGGACGACATACCGGTGAGCTTCGAGCTTCAGGAGAACGGCCTGCCCAACACCTTCGTGCCGGGACGCAACATCCTGTTCCTGACCCTGGCGGCCATCTATGCCTATCAGGTGGGTGCCGAAGCGGTGATCACCGGGGTGTGCGAGACCGACTTTTCCGGCTATCCCGATTGCCGCGACGACTTCGTCAAGGCGCTCAATCAGGCGGTCTCCCTGGGGCTGGATCGCCCCATCCGCTTCGAAACCCCCCTGATGTGGCTCGACAAGGCCGAAACCTGGGCGCTGGCGGATCATTACGGTCACCTCGATACCGTGCGTCACCAGACGCTCACTTGCTACAACGGAATCCAGGGAGATGGTTGCGGAGCCTGTCCGGCCTGCGAGCTGCGTCGCCGTGGCCTGGATCACTATCTGGCTGACAAGACCGGCATCCGTGCCAGACTTTACGAGAAGAGCGGACTGGGCGAGAAAAGCGGATCCTGAGCCTGTGCCTAGCCCGGGTTTGGGGTATAATCCGCCCCTTTTGCAGCAAGTCGTGACCAAGATGCATTACCCAATCAACGAGATCTTCCAGACCATCCAGGGGGAGGGGGTATTTACCGGCCTGCCCGCCATCTTCGTTCGCCTTCAGGGCTGCCCGGTGGGCTGCCCCTGGTGCGATACCCGCCACACCTGGGTGGTGGACCCCGAGCGTGAGGTGGCCCCTGGCGAGGTGCTCGATCGTTCCAATGAGTCCGACGGCTGGAGCAAGATGAGTACGGAAGATATCCTGGCCAGCTTTACCCGGCTCGGTTACCGGGCCCGTCACGTGGTGTTGACCGGTGGTGAGCCCTGCCTCTACGACTTGCGCGAGCTCTCTTCGGCCCTGGTGGCATCGGGTTATCAGGTGCAGATCGAAACCAGCGGGACCAGCGAGGTGCTGACCCATGAGCAGACCTGGGTGACTGTTTCCCCCAAGATCGGTATGAAGGGTGGGTTGCCGGTGCTGGTCTCTGCCCTCGAGCGGGCCAACGAGATCAAGCACCCGGTGGCCACCGAGCACCATATCGAGGAGCTGGATGCCCTGCTGGCCACCGCCCGGCTGCGCCCCGATGTGATGATTGCGCTGCAACCCATCAGCCAGAAAGCCAGGGCCACGGAGCTGGCCATGGCGACCTGCATCGCCCGTAACTGGCGACTCTCCATCCAGACCCATAAATACCTGAATATCGATTGATATGGATGGACTCAGTGATGAGCGCATCTTGCTGACGCTGGCCAGCAAGATGCCTTACGGAAAATACAAGGGGCGGCGCATCATCGATATTCCCGAGCCCTATCTGGTATGGATGGCGCGAAGCGGTTTTCCGGCCGGTACCCTGGGCCAGTCTCTGGCACTGGCCTACGAGATAAAGCTCAATGGACTCGAGTCCATGATTATTCCCATTATTAACAGGATGTCAGAATGAGAATATATACAAGGCAAGGGGACAAAGGGCTCACGCGACTGGCCGATGGCACTTCCCTGGCCAAAGACGATAAACGTGTCGAGACCTATGGTGCCATCGACGAGCTGAATTCCCAAATAGGCTTGTTGATGGCTGAAATACCCGCCGGGGAGACGACACTCCTGGCCGATCTCATATTGTTGCAGCAGGAGCTGTTTGATCTGGGCGGGGAGCTGGCATTTTCCAGTGAATCGCAAACGGATGCGCTGTGGCAGGTGAACGAGGCTTGGACGAACAGGCTCGAGCAACAGATAGATGCCTACAGTGCCGGGTTGCCGGTGCTGCGCAATTTTATTTTGCCAAGCGGTTCGCGGGCGGCTGCCCAGGCACATGTGGTGCGTACCCTGACCCGTCGCTGCGAGCGCCTGCTGCTTGGGTTGAGCCGCGTAGAGCGGGTAAATCCGGCCGTTTTGCCCTATCTCAACCGGCTGAGCGACTGGTTTTTCACCATCGCCCGATACTTGCTGGTATCGTCAGGCACCCCGGAGATCCTCTGGGTCAAGGCGGCTGACAGAGGCTGACAACCGCTCGAAGCGGCAATAAAAAAACCTCGCCTTGCGAGGTTTTTTTATTGCTGTGGAAAGGGGCCTGATATTGCTGTCAGATAGCAAAGGCTTCCACGGATTTGCCTTCAGCAACGGCCTTGGCAATGACCGAGGGCATGCGGCCCTGACCGGTCCAGGTTTTTTCCACGCCATTGTCCAGATAACGATATTTGGCGGGGCGGGGCGCACGTTTGCTGACCTTGGTATTCTCGGGCACCACGGTGTTGACCAATTCGGCGGGATCGATCCCAGCGGCCTTCAGCATTTCGGCATATTCGGCAATTTTCTTTTGATGCTCTTCACGGGCCTGGCGTTCGGCGGATTCATCTTGCCGACGTTCATCGACGATGGCGGAGAGCTTTTCCAAGCCTTCTTCCAGTTGTTCCAGCGTCAAATCGCGGCAAACTGCACGCAGGCTACGGATATTCAACAGCACTTTCAGAAATTCGTTCATATTGGCTACCACGCGAGCAAAATATTAAGGGAAGAACTGGTTTTTCGATAATTTATAGGGGTGTTTGGCACCAAGTCAAGCCTGCCAAATAATTAATTAGGCTGATAAATTAAGTCTTGAAATAGATATTAAGGATATTTTTATCCGTTTGACGGGCCAACATCTTCGAATGGACTCGTGTCAGATGAAAATATCGCCAGTGGAGTCTTTGATGAACCATTTGACTATCTTTGAAGATGTGGGTGCCTCAGAAACCTTGAAATTTAATCAAAAAACTTGCTATCACCCGGCGGCTCGATAAAATGTGCCGCGAATACCTTTAAGTAGAGGCGCGCTGCCTATGAGTAACCGAGCGGAGGGTGATGCCTGCGATGCTCGATGAAAGGAGTCGGCGCCGAAGTGACCAGGCCATCATACCGGGTTGCTGGTTCTGCATCTAATAGGTGCAGGACTGCCATAGTCATCCACTATGGAGCGCTACCTGAAGGGGCTGAGGAGTATACCCTCCCCATGGGTTTTGTTTCTTTGATCCTCTCGGTAGATCTCCACCTGTTGTCTTTAGGTGCAAAGAGATCATGGACATCGTTCATTACGCCGACTCCGGTTGGTCCGTCGTTCCCCCCCTGCTGGCCGTTGCGCTGGCGATCATCACTCGCCGCGTCCTGGTGTCGCTGGGGGTGGGCATAGTCGCAGGCAGCCTGCTGCTCAACCAGTTCTCTCCCCTTGCGTCCCTGCATTACATGCTCGATACCGTGCTCAGGATCTTCTGGGTCGACGGTGCGCTCAACCGTGACAACGTCAACATGATCCTCTTCATGTTGCTGCTGGGCGGCCTCATCAGCCTGATGAGCGTCTCCGGTGCGACCCGGGCATTTGCCGAGTGGGCGGAGCGCCGCGCCAAGACCCGCAAGGGTGCCAAGTCCCTGACCGGTCTGATGGTGTTCGCCTTCTTCATCGACGACTTCTTCCACAGCCTGTCGGTGGGGGCCATCTGCCGTCCGGTGACCGATCGCTTCCAGATCTCCCGCGCCAAGCTGGCCTATCTGCTGGACTCCACCGCCGCGCCGGTCTGCGTGCTGATGCCGATCTCCTCCTGGGGGGCCTACATCATCGCCCTCGTCGGCGGCATCATGGCGGCTCATGGTCTGACCGACCAGAGCCCCATCTCCGCCTTCGTCGAAATGATCCCCATGAACCTCTATGCGGTGTTCACCCTGATCATGGTGCTGGTGGTGATCGCCTTCCAGCTCGACATCGGCCCCATGCGCCAGCATGAGCAGTGGGCACTGGAGGGCAAGCTGTGGGACGAATCCAAGGGGCGCCCCATCGGGCTCGACATGGAGAGTCCGGAAGAGAGCAATGGCGGCATGATTGACATGGTGCTGCCCATCCTGACCCTCACCCTGACCACCGTCTATTTCATGATTGACTCCGGGGCTGCGGTGCTGGCCGACAAGGGGCTGCCGTTCAGCGTGCTCGGCTCCTTCGAAAACACCAATGTCGGCTCCTCCCTGGTCTATGGTGCCCTGTGCAGCCTGGTGGTCTCCATCGGTCTGGCCATGCGCCTCAAGCTCGGGGCAAGCAACTGGATGAAGGCGGCTCCGCAGGGGATCATGGCCATGCTGCCCGCCATCAACATCCTGCTGTTCGCCTGGACCATCGGCGCCGTGGTGCGCGATGTGGAAACCGGCAAATACCTAGCCTCCCTGGCCAATGGCAATCTGCCGGTGGAAGTGCTGCCCGCCGTGGTCTTCGTGCTCTCCTGCGCCATGGCGTTTGCCACCGGCACCAGCTGGGGTACTTTCGGCATCATGCTGCCGCTCGCCGGCGACATGGCGGCCGCCAGCGACATCAGTCTGATGCTGCCCATGCTGGCCGCCGTACTGGCAGGGTCCGTGTTCGGGGATCACAGCTCCCCCATCTCCAGCACCAGCATCCTGTCTGCCACTGGGGCCGGTTGCCATCACATCGATCACGTGATGACCCAGCTGCCCTATGCCCTGGCCATCGCCTTTGGCGCGGCGCTCGGCTACCTGGTGATGGGGCTGATGCACTCCGCGCTGGCCGGTTTCACCGTGAGCGGGCTCTGGTTCCTGATCTTCTCCGGTTACCATTTGCGCAAAGCCCGGGCGTATAGCGCCGTGGCAGTCGCATAAGAGAACAAGGGGCCTGCGGGCCCCTTGGTTTTGGCAGGGGCTTTGGTTAGCATGCGCCCCATCACTCCCGTTTCGGAACCCCATCATGGCTTCACTGCACTACAAATTTGCCACCATGAACTCAGGCAAATCGACCCAGCTCATCCAGGCCCACTTCAACTATCTGGAGCGTGGCATGTATCCGCTGGCCATGACGCCCGCCATCGACGATCGCTTCGGTGCCGGCGTCATCAGTGCCAGGGTCGGCCTTGAGCTGAAAGTGGAGGTGTTCAGCGACAGCTGCGATCTCTTCGAGATGGTCAAGGCGCGTCACGCAAAGCGGCACATCGATGTCTTCATCGTTGACGAGGCGCAGTTCCTGACCCGTGAGCAGGTCTACCAGCTCGCCCGCATCGTCGACGAGCAGGACATTCCGGTGATTGCCTATGGTCTCAAGACTGATTTTCGCGGTGAACTGTTCCCCGGCTCCTACCACCTGCTCTGTCTGGCGGACAAGTTCGAAGAGCTAAAAAGCATCTGCTGGTGCGGCAACAAGGCCCACATGAACTCGCGGGTCAACGAGGCGGGGCAGGTGATGCGCGACGGTGAGCAGGTGGAGATCGGCGGCAACGATCGCTATGTGTCGCTCTGCCGCAAGCACTATCTGGAAGGGCGGGCCTTCAAGTAACCCGTGGCTGGCTCGTGCAGCCTGGACACCAAAGAGGGCGCCCATCTGGCGCCCTCTTTGTCTATGGGAGTCAGTCGATTTCGATGTCGACAGGGGCGATGATGGGGTCGGCCGCCGGCAGGCGGTGGAAGAGCTGGCGAAAATGCTGCTGTACCCGGCCTATGTCCACCAGGGACATGCCGGAGGCGAAGCCGAACCAGACGTAGAGCCCGGTGAGGTCGCGAAACATGGGAGGGAGGTAGCGAGGAGCGTCGATGAGCCCCTCCAGATAGTGCTGATAGAGCACGGGGATGTCGTCCAGGGTCACCTTGCCGACGAACAGCATGGGCAGGATCTCCGGCACCCCCTCCAGCACGGCGCTGCGAATGAAGTTCACCGTCTCCACATAGCCCTTCACATAGGAGAGATCCTTGGTAAAGCAGGCGCCCCCCTCGACCATGCCACCGCGAAACACCCGCTGGGTGATCTTGTAGGCGTCGTGCTCGCTGGCCCCCTTGGCCACGAAGTGGCGGAACACCTCGATGAAATCGGCGCCACGCTCTGCCATGTCGATGGCCATGACCCGATCCGAGATGCGCTTGGCCCTGTCCGGGAAGGAGCTGAACGTGAGGGTCTCGATGAGTACTGCCAACCCCTCCTGACAGGCGGTGATGCGGGGCGAGCCGGCACCGAGCCAGGTGGCGTAAGATTGCTGGCGGCCGTTGAGGGTGGTGCCGACGTGAACCCAGCCTTCGTGTACCTCCAGCACCTGTAGATCGAGTTCCGAGAAACGGGCGTGGGAGTTGAGCTTGATGTAATCCCCCCCGGCGGCGGCATCGGAGACAATGCCATCGCTGAGCTTGACCTGGACTGTGCCGTCGCTGAAGTAGCTCGACAGCTTGCCCTGCAGCCTCGCCACCGCGGCTTCCCCCTCGAACTCCTTGGGGTAGGGGCGCACCAGGTGGCGGGCGCCGGGCAGGGAGAAGATGTCGCACAATCTGGCCCCCAGCTCCTTCAGGGTCTTGCGATCCCCGCGCAGGTGATCGCTTGCCGAGCCGTAGAGCCGCTGGCTGTAGCGCTGGAAGTCAGGCTGCCCGCGCTGGCGCAGCATCTCGATGACCACCATGTACTGATCCACCGTCTCTTGCAGGATCCGGCCGAGATCGTCCTGAGGGCCGAGGTGCCGGCGGATCCTGTCCCTCAACTCCTTGAGCTCAAGGTACTTGTTGCGGGGATCGAACCCCAGGGGGAGGGATTCATAGAAGTGCCTGTCGATGGCGGGCAGTGCCTTGCCGCCACTTACCAGAAAGTCGCTTTGCAGGTGACGGGGCCATTTGATGGCATCCAGGATGCGGATGGGTTTTTGCAGGGCGAGCAGTTCATCCGAGAGGGATTTGAGGTGCAGGCGATACTTTTCTTGGATGGTCATCGGGCTCTTTGGAGGCGAGTGCGCTACGAGAATGGCTGAGTATAGGCACAGGGCCTGTCAAAAAGAAGCGAGACGACGGGGATCCGGCCTGTGTGCTTTTGGTTGTCTGAAAATTGGTTTAGACTGCGCCCCTTGATCTCTACCGTGTCGTGAAAATGATGAATATCCCCAGCTCTGAAATGATAATGCGTTGGTTGCAACAGGCCCGGATCGAGCACTATGTGTGCGATCAGTGTCATGGCATCCACATGGTCTCCCTGCAGTCCGTCGAGGGCATCCAGGAGAGCCGGATCTTCGTGGAAGAGGAAGGGCTGCTGTTCTCATCCGAGCTGGAGGTGCGCCCCTCATCGCTACTGCCCCTGGTGGCCGAACTGGGTCGTCTCAACATGCAATATCCGTCCCTCAAGGTGTTCCTCGACATCATCGATGACAACCTGCCACGCCTCGTTGTGGGTCACACCGTCTTTACCAAGGCGGGTCTCACCGTCGAGCAGTTCCTGCTGTTCGTTGAAAGCACCACGGCAGCCACCCATGAAGTGGTTTCCGAATGTGAACGCCTTGGCTTCCTCAATCTGCCGGAAATCCAGGTCGCACCGGAATCCGTTCACTGACTTCAGCACCTGAACTGTGCGTTTAATGTGCGAACGGTTCGCTGCGGCTAAAAAGCCGTTGACGGCGGCGGGGCTTTCCCCTAAATTACGCCCCGTTCCAGCGCAACGGCGCAGCGAACATCGTGTTGGCTGAACACGTTAAACCACAGACAAAAATTTGGTGCGGTATCCGAGAGGCTGCCCACCGACGAAGTCGGCAAGATGCACGCACAGCGTGCTCCGAAAGCCACTTCAAGCAGTAAAATTTGGTGAGGTGTCCGAGTGGCTGAAGGAGCACGCCTGGAAAGTGTGTATACGGCAACGTATCGAGGGTTCGAATCCCTCCCTCACCGCCAAATATAACCCGTTGAATTTCAACGGGTTTTTTCATTTCTAGACTTACGTGATTTTTTTCCTGGATCAACTGGGTGGAACAATCATGTATCTGAGTAAAAATGCCTCCGGCACCTACTACACTCGTCTCCCGCTGCCTAAGTCACTACGTGACCGTGGCTTGCCCTTCGCTATCCGTACTTCCCTTTGCACCAAAGATAGGCAGCTCGCTGTAGACCGAAACCTGGCTGTGGCAGCTCGCACTCGCGCACTGATCGCGGCTACCCCTGCTGATACTTCCCCTCGCAGTTTCTATCGCTGGATCCGCGCCGATCTTGACGCTTTCAAAGCTGCTGGGTTCATCCCTCCTCAAACACCTTCCACACCTCGTGAACCTTCTGTTGATGCCTCAGCTTGCCCCAGCAGTGGGATCATGCTCACCCACGCATTGGCGAGATTCATCGAGACTAAAACCAGTGAGGGGATCCAGCATAGGTCGGTGGGCCAGCTCCAACTTCGGATCAACGCCTTCGTCACCTGGGCCAAAGGCGTCAAAATTGATGAGGTGACGCCCGCGCTAGCACAGGAGTATCGCAACGGCTTGCTTCGCAAGAGCGGCATCAGTTTCAAAACTAAGACCGATTATTTGGCTGCCCTGAAACAGTTCTTCCGTTGGTGCGTGGCACTGGACTATTGCAGTCGTAACCCATTCGATGGGCTGACGGCAGGTAAAAAACCGAACAAACGGGCGGATGAGGAGCGAGTGCGTTGGTATCGCCCTCAACTGGCTCAGCTGTTTGCCAGCCTGCGCAGCAAACAATCCCAGAAAGGTAAAAAATTGAAAATCCAGGACTGGTGGGTACCGCTCTTGTGCCTGTACGCAGGGCTGCGTCCCTCTGAGGCCTGTCAACTCAAAACTCACAACATCAAACAGGTCGAGGGGATTTGGTGTTTGGTGGTCGATGCGGGAGAAGCGGATCAGCAGCTCAAAACCGTCAATGCGTACCGTACCGTGCCACTGCACAGTGCGCTGATCGGACATCAATTCCTGGACTATGTGGAGAGTCGTCGCAGTCAAGGGAAGGTATTTTTGTTCGATGACCAACCATCAGGCAAAGACGACGATTGGGCGCATAACATCACCTGTCGCTTCCAACGCCACCTCAATGATGCTGGCATCGTAGGTCAGGGCCGTCCCACGCTTTACGGGCTGCGGCATAGCTTCATCGATGAGTTACAGCAGGCGGATGTCGCTGAGCATTTTGTGGCCGAACTTGCGGGACACAGTAAAAACGGCCTGACGTTTGGGCGCTACGGCAAGCGACTAGGTATTGCGTTGCTGCGAGAAAAAATCGAGTCAATCCCCAACGATTTAGTCGATTTTTGAATATCAGGCGAAATAGGCATTTGAGTGGGTGAGGTATACCCACTCACGTGCTTGTCTGGCAAGGTAACATGTTGGTTTTCATCATTAAAATAGTATGACTTGCTTCTGATGTTACTGGTCATTAATTTGACAGTTTATTTATTTCAAATATATTGAAGGTTGACATTAAATTAGTTTTCGTTAGGTTTCACTTTTTATTTGACTTGATTTTTACTGAGTGTAATCCTGCGCGAAATTATAATAATAAAAACAGGGTGCACATGAAAAACAACAAAAATCTAAAATCAGATCCTCGTGAAAAAACGTTCAAAACCGCAGTAGAGGAACACCTGAACATAAAATATCAACAGGTATCAGACGCAACCTATGATGTTTTGTGTAGAAAGGCCAGGCAGCTTATCCGTAAATGGGGCAAAAAGAAGCTGATTGATATTAATGCAACCGACATCGAAATGTATATAGCCAAACTGCTAAAACGCCTCAAAGGCAACACGGTCAATCAGTATATTGACATTATGCGACAGGTATTTAACAGGGCCTATCGAGATGGCATTATAAAAATCAATCCGATGTGTCATGTCAAAAATTGTCGATTTGAGGTGGTAGAGCCTCAGCCATTCCTGCAATCAGAGATCCAGTTATTTATTGCACATCAACATATCAACCCTATTGGTGCAGCAATAATCCAGGTTGGTATTTCCACTGGACTGCGGATCAGCGAATTGTTGGCAATTAGCCGTGAGGCTATCGACCTGGATAAACGCACACTGCGTGTTGATCTGGCCCTGGTAGATGGTTGCTATAAAACGCCGAAAACCAAAAGCTCCTGCCGAACAGTCGAGTTGACTGTCAGGGCCGACGCATGATCATTCTCTGCACAAGTTGATCAAGTCTCGATCAGTTGAACGGCTCCAAGTACGATTTTAATTGTACCTTGCGTTGCCAAGCTGTAAATAGTCGAGATCTTAACC
>NZ_JBLUXC010000021.1:0-58662 GCF_048276795.1 Aeromonas sp. PS2Canimalfood6 | reverse complement strand
TCAAGTTACCCGCCCGCCGAGAACGAAGTTACCCAAGGTGCATCAAAGCCAAACCACAGAAGTATGCGACGAGAAAACCTAGTAAAAACAATGCCAGTCAGGCTTAACTGACTGGCATTAGGCCCCTAAGGGGGCCTTCCAGTGTACTCAAATCACGACCTCAGGCCAGCCTGAAGGTTTGACGATGGGCGCCAGCATCAGGCCAGCTTGAAGGCCTGGATATGGCTGTCCAGCGTCTGGCTGTGGTGTTCCACCAGTTCGGAGGCATCTTTCAGCTCCCGCAGCACCACGACGGAGCCTTCCACCACCTGTTTGACCTGCTCCAGGTTGGCATTCATCTCCTCGGCGACCGAGCTCTGCTGCTCGGAGGCGGCGGCGATCTGGCGGTTCATGTCGGCCACTCCCTGCACCCGTTGCACTATGGTGTCGAGCTGGGTACCTGCCTGGGTCACCTGCTCCACCCCCTTGTCCGCCTGCTGCACGCTCTCGGCCATCAGGCCGACGGCCTGGCGGGCGTTGCCCTGAAGCTGCTCGATCATCTTCTGGATCTCGACGGTGGCCGCCTGGGCACGGTTCGCGAGTTCGCGCACCTCGGAGGCGACCACGGCAAAACCGCGACCCGCCTCACCGGCGCGGGCGGCCTCGATGGCGGCGTTCAGGGCCAGCAGGTTGGTCTGCTCGGAGATGCTGCGGATGGTGTCCACCACGGAGCCGATGCGATCGACCCCGTGCTCCACTTCGTTGACCACGGTGGAGGAGCGCTGGATGTTGCCGGAGAGAGTGTCGATGGTGTTGACGGTAGCCGCCACGCAGCGGCTGCCCTCCTCGGCCAGCTGGCTGGTTTCGGCGGTGGCGTGGGACGCCTGCTCCGCGTGGTTGGCCACTTCTCGAATGGCACCCACCATCTGGCTCATGGCGCTGGCAAGCTGCTCAATCTGGGTGAACTCCTCGTTGATGGCCTCGTTCGCCTCATCCATACAGAGAGTCACCTGGGAGGCGATCTCGTTGAGCTCCTTGCAGGCGGCACGCTGGGTTCCGAACACCTCCTTGAGGTTCTCCTGGGAGTGGGCCACCGCCTTGGCGATGTCGCCGAACTCGTCCCGGGACTTGAGCAGCACGCTGTGGCTGAGATCCTTGTTGGCGAAACGCTCCAGCAGCCCCACCAGGTAGTGGACCTGCTTGACCATGAGGCGGGAGCCGGTGAGCAGCAGCACCACGAAGACGACCCCCATGAGCGCCGTCTCCACCAGCCCGGTCCAGAGCAGGCGATCGGCGATGGTGTTGGCCATGGCGGCATCAATGCCCTCGCTGAGCAGGGTCGCTTCCAGGTTGCTGGCATCGAACCAGAGTTTGGCCAGCAGCAGCAGGGTGCTGAACACCATGAGCAGCACCACCTTGGGCACCAGTCGGATGTTGCTCATGCGCCTCTCCAGCGGGTTCAACTGCATAATTTTTCTCCTTTCAACGTCCATTATTCCTTTGCCGTCATAGCTATCGGCATTATCTTCCTTTTTATTAATTTGCACCGTGCTTAAAGTTGGAAAATGTATGCGACATCACTTAACTCATTTGCGTACCATGGATCTGCTGATGGGGTTTCTCTCCGTGATTTCGGTTTGCCTGGTGGCTGCTCGCTGGCTGGGGCACGGTGAACTGAGCCCCCAGACTTTGCAGCTCTTTTATGATGTCGACAGTCTGATCTGCTACTTCTTCCTCGCTCACTTCGCCTATGGCTGGGCGCGCGCCTCCGACAGGATGGCCTTCTTCAAGAGCAACTGGTTCTATCTGCCCGGCAGCCTGCCCATGGTGGAACAACTACGTTGGGCGCGGCTCATCCAGCTGTGGCGGGTCTACCAGTTGCTCCGGGACAGACCGGATCTGCTGGCCATGTTCCGTCGTGAACGCAACGAAACCACCCTCTCCGGCATTCTCTTCCTCTTCTTCCTGTTGCTGGGGGTCGGCTCCGGCGTCATGTACTGGCTGGAAACGGGGCAACCCGGCAGCCAGATCCAGACTCCTTACGATGCCTTCTGGTGGACGCTGGTGACCCTCTCTACCGTGGGGTACGGGGATCTGGTGCCCAAGACGGAGGAGGGGCGCTTCGTCGCCAGCCTGCTGATCCTCTTTGGAGTGGGGTTGTTTGGCGCCCTCAGCGGCTTCATGGCCAGCCTGTTCGTCCATCCCGGCAAGACCAACGATGACACCGCGGTGTGGCGACGCCAGCAGAGCGAGCAGCAGGCGCAACTGCTCAAAGAGCTCAAGGCCCTGCGCGCCGAGGTGCAGGCGCTGAAACAGAAGTAGGTACGACGTCTGGAATGGTCGCGTGGCAAACCGGCGGCGCTGCGAGACAGCTCTCACTCGGGGAGATGGCGCTTTTCTTTGCTTGTCCTTTGACCCGCAGGCGGCTTAACATTCGGCCTGCAACCTAATCCAACGAAGAGAATCGATCGACCATGCGCGCCCTTCTCGGGATCCTGATCTGCTTGTGTGCCCAACAGGCACTGGCCGATACCCGCTATGTTTCAGACAACATCTTTACCTATATCCACAACGGTCCGGGTACCCAGTACCGGATCCTCGGCAGCGTCAAGGCCGGTGAGCCGCTGGAGGTCAAGGCGGTAAACCAGGAGGCCGGATTCACCCAGGTGGTGGACGGTCGTGGCCGCGAGGGCTGGATCAAGAACAGCGAGCTGCAGGGGGAGATCAGCCTGCGTGAACGCCTTCCCCAGGTTCAGAAAGAGCTGGACGAAGCCAAGGCCCGCCTGCTGAACCTCAATGGCGACAACGAGAAACGCTTCGCCGAGAAGGATGGCAAGATCGCCGAGCAGAGCAAGGAGATCGCCAGCCTCAAAGCCCGTCTGGACAGCCAGAGCGCCGAGATGAGCAGCCTCAAGGAACAGAACGACGCCCTGACCCAGAGCTATGACAACCGTGAGCACGACATGCAGATGGACTGGTTCATCCGCGGTGGTGCCATGGTGGGGGGGGGCATCCTGCTCGGGATCCTCCTGCCCATGCTCCCGCGCCGTCGCAAGAGCAGCGAGCGCTGGATGAACTGATCGTCCGGGCGGTCAACAGGATGAAAGGTCGCCAGAGGCGGCCTTTTTTCATGGTGTGTCTGGCGAGAAGAGGGCCATGTCGGGGGTCGCCATCGGCCCTTCCCGCTCGTAAGATGAGGCGAACGATCCTGTGCCGCGCGCATTCTCAACAAGAGCCTTCATCATATGTCATCAACTGAACAGGCCTTCTGGTTCGTGCTGGGGGGCGATCACCTCGTCCTGCTGGATGAACAGGGGCGCATTCCACAAGGGCCCCGCGCCGTTTTGCCCACCCATCTGCACACCGCCTCCTTCGAGCGCTTCGACGAGTGGGACGGCCTGCCTTGCCATCTGCTGGATCTGGGGGCTGAGGCGGAGACCGGGGCCATGGCCCCGCTGCGCCAGCTCATGGTGGCGGGGGACGAAGAGGGCTTTCGCCTCGCAGGACGGGCCTGGCAGCTCGCCACCTTTCGCCGTACCCATCGTTTCTGCGGTGAGTGCGGCGCCCCCATGACCCCGAGGGAAGGGGAGTGGGCCCAGGGGTGTCATCACGGCCATGTCGTCTATCCGCGCATCTCCCCCTGTATCATCGTCGCGGTGCGCAAGGGGCCGGCCATCTTGCTGGCAGCCCACCGCCGTCACTATCAGGCGGATGATCCCATGTATACCGTGCTGGCCGGCTTCGTGGAGGCAGGGGAGAATCTGGAGCAGTGCGTGGCGCGGGAGGTGTTCGAGGAGAGCGGCATCCGGGTGACCAATGTGCGTTACGTGGCGAGCCAGCCCTGGCCCTTCCCCCACAGCCTGATGATGGGCTTCACCGCCGACTACGAGAGCGGCGAGATCCGGGTGCAGGATGACGAACTGGTGGCGGCAGGCTTCTTTGAGGCTGACCGGCTGCCGCGCTTGCCCCCTCATGGCACCATAGCGCGCCGGCTTATCGAACAGTGCCTCGCCGACGAGGGCTGACGACCCCCAGACCGGCAGGAAACGCGGGGCGCTTGTTTGCGCCCCCTCACATCTTTGCACTCGGACGGCTCAACGGCACCTTTGGGCCGCCCTCAGCCTTGTACAAAGTGGTATCATGTCCGCCATTTTATGCGTGAGATGAGTCAGGAACTGGGATGAAAGAGCTGAAGAACGATCGATACCTGCGTGCCCTGCTGCGCCAGGATGTGGACATGACCCCGGTGTGGATGATGCGTCAGGCTGGCCGCTACCTGCCGGAATACAAGGCGACCCGCGCCGTCGCGGGGGACTTCATGTCCCTGTGCCGCAACGCCGAGCTGGCCTGTGAAGTCACCCTGCAGCCCCTGCGCCGCTACCCGCTCGATGCCGCCATCCTCTTCTCCGACATCCTCACCGTGCCCGACGCCATGGGCCTGGGCCTCTACTTCGAGCACGGGGAAGGCCCGCGCTTCGAGCGCCCCATCCAGTCCATGGCCGACGTGCAGGCCCTGCCTGTGCCGGATCCGGAAGACGAGCTCGGCTACGTGATGAACGCGGTGCGCACCATCCGCCGCGAGCTCAAGGGCGAAGTGCCGCTCATCGGCTTCTCCGGCAGTCCCTGGACCCTGGCCACCTACATGGTGGAGGGGGGCAGCTCCAAGGCGTTCACCAAGATCAAGCAGATGATGTACGCCGAGCCCATGACCCTGCACCTGCTGCTCGACAAGCTGGCGGACAGCGTCATCGCCTACCTCAACGCCCAGATCAAGGCGGGTGCCCAGGCGGTCATGGTGTTCGACACCTGGGGCGGCGTGCTCACCCCGCGGGATTACCGCGACTTCTCCCTGCAGTACATGCACAAGATCGTCGACGGCCTCATCCGCGAGCACGACGGTCGCCGCGTGCCGGTCACCCTGTTCACCAAGAACGGCGGGCAGTGGCTGGAGCAGATCGCCGCCACCGGCTGTGATGCCCTGGGGCTGGACTGGACCACCGACATTGCGGACGCCAAACGCCGGGTCGGCGACAAGGTGGCGCTGCAAGGCAACATGGACCCCTCCATGCTCTACGCCACCCCGGAGCGGATCCGCGAAGAGGTCGCCACCATTCTGGCCGGTTTCGGTCATGGCAACGGTCATGTCTTCAACCTGGGCCACGGCATCCATCAGGATGTGGACCCGGAACATGCCGGCGTGTTCGTCAACGCGGTGCATGAACTCTCCGCCCGGTACCACGGTCGCTGAGGGCGGCAAACAGCGTGATGAACGGGGCCTGCGGGCCCCGTTTTGCTGTCCGTGACACAGGGGGCTGCATCCTGGTCGCGGCTCGGGTTACACTGCACCCCCATGTTGGCAGTCGTGGCCGGGATGGGGTCGTTGAGGGGCAGGAGGCTGGATGGAGAAGCGGGCGTGGGATTGGGGCATCGACCTTGGCGGGACCAAGTGCGAGTGCGTGGTGCTCGATGGCGACGAGGTGTTGCTGCGCCACCGCATTCCTACTGAACGGCACGGCGGCTACCAGCACATGCTGGGCCAGATCGCCAAACTGGTGGACGAGTGTGCCGCCAAACTCGGTCAGCGTCCTGCACTCATCGGCATGGGGACGCCGGGGGCCCGGGACCCCCAGACCGGGCTGCTGAAAAACAGCAACACCACCGAGTTCAACGGCAAGCCGCTCAAGGAAGATCTGGAGCGCAGGCTGGGCGTCCCCGTGCTCATCGCCAACGACGCCAACTGTTTCGCCCTGGCGGAAACCCATCTGGGGGCGGTGCGCCAGCATCATTCCTCTGCACGCGTGGTGTTCGGCATCATCATGGGCACCGGAGTCGGGGCCGGCATCGTCATCAACGGCCAGATCCTCAACGGTCACCACGGCATCGCCGGGGAGTGGGGGCACAACGTCCTGTTGCCGGAGGGGCCAGAGTGCTACTGCGGCAAGCGCGGCTGCGTCGAAACCCTCATCAGCGGCCCGGCGCTGGAGGCCTGGTACGAGGCCAGGACCAAACGCCGTCTCTCGCTCGCCCAGATTGCTGCGGCCAGTGCCCATGATCATGTCGCCAGGCTCACCATGGACAGGTTGCACCTGCTGTTCGGCCAGGCCCTCGCCAACGTGATCAATATTCTCGATCCGGACGTCATCGTCATCGGTGGCGGCGTGGGCAATGTGCAGAGCCTCTATCGCGCCGGGCGCGAAACGGTATTGCCCTTCCTGTTCAACCCCCGCTTCGCCACCCCCATGGTAGCGCCGGCTCTGGGGGACAGCGCCGGGGTATTCGGTGCCGCACTGCTGGCCCGCGGCGTCTTTCGCGAGGCACTGCTCTCGTGAGTCGCCCCTTCCTCCCATCCCTTTGTCGCAGCTAAGGACACAACGTTTCCATGATCAAGATTGCCATCAACGGCTATGGCCGCATCGGCCGCAACGTGCTGCGGGCCCTCTACGAGAGCGGCCGCGACAAGACCATCAAGATAGTGGCCATCAACGAGCTGGCGGCCCCCGAGGCCATGGTGCACCTGACCCGCTTTGACACCAGCCACGGCCGGTTCCGCTATCCGGTACAACTGGCGGGCAACAGCATGCAGGTGGGGGAGGATCTCATCGCCCTGTTTGCCGAGCGGGATCCGTCGAACTTGCCGTGGCGGGCGCTGGGGGTGGACGTGGTGCTGGACTGCACCGGGGTGTTCGGCTCCCGGGCCGATGCCGAGCTGCATCTGGGGGCGGGAGCGGGCAAGGTGCTCTTCTCCCATCCGGCGGACGCGGACGTGGACGCCACCATCGTCTACGGGGTCAACCACCAGGTGCTGACCGGGCGGGAGCGGATCGTCTCCAACGCCTCCTGTACCACCAACTGCGTGGTCCCCGTCATCGAAACATTGCATCGAGAATTCGAGATAAATTGTGGTACTATTACGACAATTCATTCGGCCATGCACGATCAGCAAGTCATCGATGCCTATCACGGCGACTTGCGCAGAACCCGGGCAGCCAGCCAGTCCATCATCCCGGTGGACACCAAGCTGGCAAAGGGGTTGGAACGTATCCTTCCCCACTTTGCCGGCAAGTTCGAGGCGATCGCGGTACGGGTACCGACCATCAATGTAACCGCCATGGATCTGAGCATTACTGTTCGTAAAAAAGTGACAGTTAGTGACGTAAATCAAGCCCTGCAACGGGCATCCAGAGGTACATTACACGGTATTCTGGACTACACGGAAGAGCCACTGGTCTCCGTAGACTTTAATCATGATGCACACTCCTGCATCATTGATGGTACCCAGACCCGGGTCAGCGATGCCAACCTCGTCAAGATGTTGATGTGGTGCGATAACGAATGGGGCTTCGCCAACCGCATGCTGGATACCACCCGGGCCATGATGGCCGCAGGCTGAGAGTCTGCACCGGGCGCAAGGTTACTGTTTTTTTAACATTACCTGAAAATATATAGAGGACTGAATATGTCTGTTATCAAGATGACCGACCTGGATCTGGCGGGCAAACGCGTTCTGATCCGTGCTGACCTGAACGTGCCGGTAAAAGACGGCAAGGTCACTTCCGATGCACGTATCGTTGCGACTCTGCCGACCATCAAGCTGGCTCTGGAAAAGGGCGCCAAGCTGATGATCACCTCCCACCTGGGTCGTCCGACCGAGGGTGAATACAACGAAGAATTCTCCCTGGCTCCGGTTGTCAACTATCTGAAAGACGCACTGTCCTGCCCGGTTCGTCTGGCCAAAGACTACCTGGATGGCGTAGACGTCGCCGCCGGTGAGCTGGTTGTGCTGGAAAACTGCCGCTTCAACAAAGGCGAGAAGAAGAACACCATCGATCTGGCCAAAAAATACGCCGCCCTGTGTGACGTCTTTGTAATGGATGCGTTCGGTACTGCTCACCGCGCCGAAGGTTCTACCTACGGTGTGGCCCAGTTCGCGCCGGTTGCCTGTGCAGGCCCCCTGCTGGCCGGTGAACTGGAAGCCCTGGGCAAAGCCATGCTCAAGCCCGAGCGCCCCATGGTTGCCATCGTTGGCGGCTCCAAGGTATCCACCAAGCTGACCGTGCTGGAATCCCTCTCCAAGATCGCTGACCAGCTGGTGGTCGGTGGTGGCATCGCCAACACCTTCATCGCTGCTGCCGGTCACAACGTCGGCAAGTCCCTGTGCGAGCACGACCTGATCGACACCGCCAAGAAACTGGCTGCCGAAACCAACATCCCGGTGACCACCGACGTGGTTGTGGGTAGCGAATTCTCCGAATCCACCCCGGCCACCATCAAGTCCGTGTCCGACGTGACTGACGGCGACATGATCTTCGACATCGGTCCGGATTCCGCCAAGGCCCTAGCCGACATCATCATGAACGCCAAGACCATCCTGTGGAACGGCCCGGTCGGCGTGTTCGAGTTCGACCAGTTCGCTGAAGGCACCAAGGTGATCGCCGAAGCCATCGCCGCTTCCCCGGCCTTCTCCATCGCTGGCGGTGGTGACACCCTGGCTGCCATCGACAAGTTCGGCATCGCCGACAAGGTCTCCTACATCTCCACCGGCGGCGGCGCCTTCCTGGAGTTCGTAGAAGGCAAGGTACTGCCGGCTGTCGCGATTCTCGAAGAGCGCGCCAAAGCCTAATTGACCCGGGACGGGGGGCAAAAGCCTCCCGTTTCGTTTATCATGTGGCCGCTGTGCCGGTTCATGATGAACCCCCCACTTTTTATTAACGGCATACGAGACAGGACGATTAAACATGTCTAAGAAAATTTTCGACTTCGTAAAACCCGGCGTGATCACTGGTGATGACGTTCAGAAAGTGTTCGCCATCGCCAAGGAAAACGGCTTCGCTCTGCCGGCCGTCAACTGCGTCGGTACCGACTCCGTGAACGCCGTGCTGGAAGCTGCTGCCAAGGTCAAAGCCCCGGTTATCGTACAGTTCTCCAACGGTGGTGCCGTGTTCACCGCCGGCAAGGGTCTGAAGCTGGAAGGCCAGCAAGCTGCCATCCTGGGTGCCATCTCCGGTGCCAAGCACGTGCACTCCGTTGCCGAAGCCTACGGTGTGCCGGTGATCCTGCACACCGACCACGCCGCCAAGAAGCTGCTGCCGTGGATCGACGGTCTGCTGGACGCGGGCGAGAAGCACTTTGCCGAAACCGGCAAGCCGCTGTTCTCCTCCCACATGCTGGATCTGTCCGAAGAGTCTCTGGAAGAGAACATCGACATCTGCTGCGAGTACCTGACCCGCATGGCCAAGATGAACATGACTCTGGAGCTGGAACTGGGCTGCACCGGCGGTGAAGAAGACGGCGTGGACAACAGCCACCTGGACCAATCCTCCCTGTACACCCAGCCGGAAGACGTGGCCTACGCCTACGAGCGTCTGTCCAAGATCAGCCCGCGCTTCACCATCGCTGCCTCCTTCGGCAACGTGCACGGTGTGTACAAGCCGGGTAACGTCAAGCTGACTCCGAAGATCCTGGACAACTCCCAGAAGTACGTCTCCGAGAAGTTCGGTCTGCCTGCCAAGTCCCTGGACTTCGTGTTCCACGGTGGCTCCGGCTCTACCCTGGAAGAGATCCGCGAATCCATCTCCTACGGCGTGGTGAAGATGAACATCGACACCGACACCCAGTGGGCGACCTGGGAAGGCGTGCTGAACTTCTACAAGTCCAACGAAGCCTACCTGCAAGGCCAGCTGGGCAACCCAGAAGGTGCCGACAAGCCGAACAAGAAGTTCTACGATCCGCGCGTATGGCTGCGTGCCGGTCAGACTTCCATGATCGCGCGTCTGGAGAAGGCCTTCTCCGACCTGAATGCCATCGACGTACTGTAATTCGCAGCACCTTGATTGCATGAAAAGGCGCCCTTCGGGGCGCCTTTTGCATTTCTGTGATCCTGACGGGCTGGATTGGGGATGGGGGGCTGGGTATTATCGATGACACCCGTTTAATTTAGTAAACGAATGCAACCAGGCAGGATGCTGAGCATGCAGACAGGAAGACAGGGACATCAGGAACACACGGCCTCCTATTACGCGGCCACTCGCAACGACCATCGGCAGTGGCCCGAGCTCAGTGGTGAGCTGGATGCGGACGTCTGCGTCATTGGTGGCGGTTTCACCGGCCTCAACACCGCCATCAACCTGGCCGATGCCGGTTACAAGGTGGTGTTGCTGGAGGCCAACCGTATCGGCTGGGGAGCGTCGGGGCGCAACGGCGGCCAGCTGATCCGCGGCATCGGCCACGATACCAGCCAGTTCGCCCGCTGGATTGGCGAGGTGGGCGTGCGGGAGCTGGATCTGATGGGGATCGAAGCGGTGCAGCTGGTGCGCGAGCGGGTCGAGCGTTTCAATATCGAGTGCGATCTCACCTGGGGCTATTGCGATCTCGCCACCAAGGCGCGTCACCTGAAGGGGTTCGAGGAGGATGCCGAGCACCTGGCGAGCCTGGGTTATCGGCACGCACTGAAAATGGTGGCGCGGGAGGAGATGCACACCGTGGTCGGGTCGGATCGCTATATCGGCGGGATGATCGACATGGGCTCCGGTCACCTGCATCCTCTCAACCTTGCCCTCGGCGAAGCGCGTGCGGCAGCCAGTCTCGGGGTCTCCCTGTTCGAACACTCAAGGGTGACCCACATCGACTACGGCGAGCGGGTCGAGGTGACCACGGCCCACGGCCGGGTCAGCGCGGACTACCTGGTGATCGGCTGCAACGCTTACCTGGGCGACCTCCAGCCCGATCTCGGGGGCAAGGTGCTGCCGGCGGGCTCCTACATTCTCGCCACCCAGGTGCTGGAGAAGCGCCTGCGCCAGCGCTTGCTGCCACAGAACATGGCGGTGTGCGATCAGAACGTGGCGCTCGACTACTATCGGCTGTCGGCGGACGGTCGCCTGCTGTTTGGCGGGGCCTGCAACTACTCGGGCCGTGACCCCCGCGACATCAAGGCCTTCATGCTGCCCAAGCTGCTGCGGGTCTTCCCCGAGCTCGCGGGTACCGCCATCGAGTTCCAGTGGGGAGGCATGATAGGCATAGGCGCCAACCGGCTGCCCCAGATAGGCCGCCTCGAGCAGCATCCTAACGTCTTTTATGCCCAGGCCTATTCGGGCCATGGCCTCAATGCCACCCACATGGCGGGCAAGCTGGTGGCGGAGGCGATCAAGGGGGAGAGCCGGGGCTTCGATCTCTTCAGCCGCGTCCCTCACATGACCTTCCCGGGTGGCCCGGCGTTGCGCTCTCCGTTGCTGGCGCTCGGGATGCTCTGGTATCGGCTGAAGGATCTGCTCTAGGGAGAGGGGGGGGCTCGGGCTTATCCCTGCTGCGTCGCGTCTGGCTCGGCCAGGCGCCAGCCCTGCTCCGTCTTCATCATCCAGACCTGGGTCTCCTGCGCCAGGGCCTGGCCTGCCTCGAAGTCGCCATATTTGCGCTCGAGCTCCATCAGCCCCATCTCCTGCTGGAAGGGGCCGACCCTGTCATAGACGAGATCCTCGTCGTGCAGCACCTGCAACTGATCCAGTCCCTGCTTGAAGTGGAGCTGATAGCTCACCTTGACCAGATAGACCCCCTCTATCCGCTCCTCCTTGCCGAGCACGGCGAAGTCGCGGATGTCGAACAGGTCAGCATCTGTGCCCGCCTGCAACCTGGCGGTGACCTGGCTCTGGATGGTCTCTTCACCGGGACCTGCGTTGCAGCCATAAAGCCAGAGGGCCAGCAGGGGGATGAACCACTTTTTCATCAAAACTCCGGACGAACGAGACGGGAAAGGGCAAATTCTGCCACGGCGTCGGTCATATACAAGGGATTGCCGGAAAAATGGCGGTCAAACCGGGGGCCCACACGGTTGCACGGGCCACCCGGTATCAGGGCAGCTTGTCCAGCTGGCCGAGAAATTCGGCAGGCCCCATGAAGCCGGTCACCCGCTGGCCGTTCACCTCGTTGCCATCGCGATCGAAGAAGATGAGGGTCGGCAATCCCAGCACGTTGAGGCCGTTGAGCAGATCCACGTCGGCGTCGTCGTTGGCGGTGACGTCCGCCTGCAGCAGCACCATCTCGCTGAAGCGCGCCTGCACATCGGGATTGCTGAAGGTCTTGTGCTCGAACTCCTTGCAGGCCACGCACCAGTCGGCGTAGAGATCCAGCAGCACCGGCTTGCCGCGGGCGGCGGCAAGCTGCACCTTGAGATCGTCCAGGGTCTTGATGCGAATGAAGCGGGGGGCCTGGGTCTGGGCGGCGGCATTGGCCCCCTCGGGTGGCAGCAGCAGATCCTTGCCCACCACCACAAGGCCCATCATCGCCAGCAGCAGGACGAAGCCGCCGAGGCTCTTGCCCACCGAATGGGCGCGATGCTGGTTGTGGTGATAGAGATAACCGCACAGCACCAGCCCCCAGCCGAGCCAGAGCAGGGTGGCCATCTGATCGCTCAGGAGCCTTGAGAGCAGCAGGATGGGTACCGCCAGCAGCGCAAAACCGAAGAGTTGCTTGATCACATCCATCCAGGCGCCGGCCCTGGGCAGCAGCTTGCCGCCAGAGGTGCCGAGCAAGAGCAGCGGCAGCCCCATGCCCAAGGAGAGGGCATAGAGGGCCGCACCGCCGAGCCAGAGGTCGCCACTCTGGGCCACGTAGATAAGCGCCCCCGAGAGCGGCGCCGTGGTGCAGGGGGAGCAGACCAGTCCCGAGATCATGCCCATGATGGCGACGCCGGCCACGGATCCGCCCTGCTGGCGGTTGGAGAAGCCCGAGAGACGGGTTTGCAGGCTGCTCGGCAGTTGCAGGGTGTAGAGCCCGAACATGGAGAGGGCGAGCAGCACGAACATCACCGAGAGGCCGATGAGCACATAGGGGTGCTGAAGGGCCGCTTGGAATTGCAGGCCCGCCGAGGCGACGACGAGTCCGAGCAGGGTATAGGTGACCGCCATCCCCTGCACATAGACGAAGGAGAGCAGGAAGGCGCGACGGGTGGAGAGGCGATGCCCGGCCCCGGCGATGATCCCGGTCAGGATGGGATACATGGGGAAGACGCAGGGGGTGAAGGCGAGGCCGAGACCCAGGGCGAAGAAGGCGGCGACGCTGATCCAGAACCCCTGGCTGCCGAGGGCGGCCGCCAGCCTGTCCTGCTGGCTGCCCGGCACGTCGGTGCCCTGAAGGGGGGCCGCCGCTTCCGCCCGGGCGGGGGCGGCGAGGGGCTCGACGGCGATCCGCTTGTCGGTCGGTGGGTAGCAGAGTCCCTCGGTGCAGCCCTGGTAACTCAGGGTGAGGCTGGCCGCGTCCCCGACCCGGGTCAGCGCCACGGGGATCTGCACCTCCTGGTAATAGACCCGGCTCTTGCCGAAGAAGTCATCCTCGTGCTCGGTGCCGGGGGGCAGGACGGGCTCGTCAAAGGCGAGGTTCTCTCCCTTCACACGGATGCTGTGGCGATAGAGGTAGTAGCCGTCGGCGATGCGTATCCGGAGCAGCAGCCGATCACCCTGTTGTTCGCTCTCGAGGGCGAAGGCCTGATCCACCTTGAGGAATCTGGGCTGGGTCTCGATGCCGAGGCTGCCGAGCAGATCCTGGCTGCTGGCCCGGGCGGGGGCCGTCGTCAGGACGCAGAGCAGGCCCAGCAGCATCAGCAGGAAGGAGAGGGGGCGAGAGGCGGTCATGAGGTCTCCTGTGTCAACCAGTCGAGATAGGCAGGGTGGCCCTGGCTTGCCGGGAGCGCCAGGATCTCCGGTACCTCGTAGGGATGGTGGGCGAGAATGCACTGGCGCAGGGGCTCGAACAGAGCGGCCCGACTCTTGATGACGAGCTGGATCTCCCGGGTTCGTTCCGTCTTGCCCTGCCAGCGATAGACGGAGGTGACCCCGGGCAGCTGGTTGATGCAGGCGGCGAGGCGCTGGTCGAGCAGTTGCTCGCAGAGGCGGTCTGCACTGGTCTCGTCGGGGCAGGTGCAGAGCACCAGAATGGCGTCGGTCATAGGGATGGACGGTCTCGGCAACGGGGCGCACGGGCCCCCTGGATCAGCCGTTACTATACCGGGCCGGGGGGCAAATAGCACCCGGCCCCCCGCACCCGGAATAAGTCATGCGCCCGAGATGGACGCTGTGAAAAGGACAGGGCAGAATGAGCGGGCTTGTTCCAATTCTACGTAAGGAAATGTATGACCCAACAGAATGAGCAGCAGAGAAACCGCATGTTGAGCCTGTTGCGTGAAGGGGAGCGCCGCATGCTGGTGCAACTGGCCGGTCTGCTGCGTACCAGTGTCGATGAGATCAATGCGGAGCTGGAAAAAGAGGAGCTGTTGTCGGCGTTGGAGCAACCCATCACGGTGGAGTACCTCAACGGCGTGGTGCAGCATCATCTGTTCGAGCGCCTGCACAAGGGGGACATGGTGGCGGCCCAGCGCATGCTGAACCAGTACCAGAGCGACCTCGAAGCCATGATGCGCCAGGAAACCAGGCAGGACGATGCCCCGCCGGAAGAGGTCAAGGCCCAGGCCTGACCCCGCGAGGCCCTCTTCAGCACCATCATGCCATCGCATGATGGTGCCTCGCCCTTACCCCTCGAATCGCTTATCCCAGCGCCTTCTGCACCTGTCCCATGGGAATGGGGAACACCTTGTCGTAGCTCCAGTTGTAGACGAAGGCATAGACCAGGTAGAAGAGCACGAAGCCCATATCCAGCACCAGCGCCTCCAGCAGGCCGATGTCGAGCCACCAGGACATCACCGGCAGGGCCACGATCAGCAGGCCCCCCTCGAACCCCAGGGTGTGCAGCACCCGCTGCCACAGCGCCTTGTGGGTGTGGCCCTGATAGCGCAGCAGCAGCTTGTCCACCCCGATGTTGTAGACATAGTTCCAGACGGTGGCGACCACCGAGAAGAACAGGGCCAGGGGGCCCATGTGGTTGAGCCCGACGCCGGTCACCCAGCTGGCCAGCGGGGCGGCGATCAGCAGGCCAATCAATTCGAAGCCGATGGCGTGGCGCAGGCGGTCACGGGTCGTACGCATGGTCTGTCTCTCTCTTTGGTCAGGGAATGGCGGCAATGTATCGCCAAAACCGGATAGATTCACGTTGGTATCTATCGCTAAAATAGATAGATGTGACGACACAACAGCACGGCGGAGCAGGCTCATGACCCCTTCACTGGAACACTTCAAGGCATTGCTGGCGACGGCCGAGACCGGGTCGTTCTCGGCGGCGGCGCGCAGGCTGGGCAAGGCCCAGTCGGTGGTAAGTGCCGCCATCGCCAACCTGGAGATCGATCTCGGTCTTGCGCTGTTCGATCGCAGCGGCCGCTATCCCGTGCTGACCGAGGCGGGTGCCCGCATCTGTCAGGAGGCGGGGGTGCTGCTGGCCCAGAGCGAGCGACTGCAGGCCATCGCCGGCGAGCTGGCCAACGGCGTCGAGTCGCGCCTCACCCTGGCCATCGACGATGACTCCCACCTGCCCTGGCTTGGTTCCCTGCTGGAGGAGTTCGCCAGCCGTTACCCGGCGGTGGATCTGGAGCTGTTGTTCCCGCTGATGGAGGACGTGACCGAGCTGCTCAAGAGCGGCCGTGCCCAGCTCGGCATCAGCTATCAGAAGGCGCACCCCGAGCGGGAGCTGGTCTCCCGCTCCTTGGGGACGGTCACCATGCCCCTGGTGGTCTCTCCGGATCACCCCCTGGCCCACAAGACGCCGTTGAAGGAGAGCGACCTGCAAGGGGCTCGCCAGTTGATGGTGACCGGACGGCGGGAGGGGACGGAGCGTCATCGCTTCCGTCTCTCGGCGCAAGTGTGGTGGGTGGAGGGGGATCTCGGGATCCTGGAGCTGGTGAAACTGGGGCTGGGATGGGCGGCGGTGCCCGAGTTTCTGCTGCACCGGCCCCTGGCGCGGGGGGAGCTGGTGGTGCTCAAGCCGGACTTCATCGCCGAGGCGGAACTGGCGCTGGAGTTGCAGTGGTATCGCGCCCGCCCGCTCGGGCAGGCGGGGCGCTGGTTGCAGGAGGCACTGCTGGCGCGGGTGCCTCGCTAGGGGGGGATTCAGTCGATCAACGCATAGGGCAGGGGCTGCAGACCGAGGCTGGAGCCCTCTTCCAGCTTGAGGCGGAAGCGGGCGTCGGCCTCGGTGTCCTTGGGCAGCACGGCGGTGAGCCACACCTGACCCTGCTGCTGCCAGGCATTGAGCACCAGACCGCTGCGGCGCCAGTTGTCACCGAGCTGGATCTCCAGGGTGTCACCGCTGGCTACCTGCGTTGCGGCGGTGCCGCTCAGCACGAAGAGGGCGCGGTTGTTGGCGCCGCGATACTTGGCGCGCGCCACCGTCTCCTGCCCCATGTAGCAGCCCTTGTTGAAGCTAATGCCATCAAGGGCTTGCAGGTTCAGCATCTGGGGGATGTATTCCCCCTGATGGACCGCTTCCAGATGAGGGAGACCGGCTTTGATTTCCAGCCCCCACCAGAGTCCTTCGTCGCCCACCGGCAGGTTCAGGGCCTGCGGGGATGTGCTCGCCAGCAGCCAGCGGTCCGCCTCCACCCTGACTGCCATGCCGCCCTCCACCAGGCCGGTGCCGGTCAGCGCGAAGTGTTGTGCCATCCAGTCGTCCGTCCCCTGACCGGCCAGTCCGGTCAGGCTGCCCTGAAACTCGCCAATCTCGACCTTGGCAAAGATCGCAAACTTCTTGAGCTCCGGCAGCTGGCGGGCCAGCACCGAGGGCTTGGTCAGCATCAGCAGGCTGTCTTCCAGGCAGAGCAGGCGAAAATCGCTCCACAGCTTGCCCTTGGGATCGCAGTGGCCGCCGAGGGTGCTCTGGCCCGGTTGCAGGGCATTGACGTCGCAGGTGACCTGACCTTGCAGATACTTGGCGCGATCCGGGCCGCCGAGGCGGGTGATGGCCAGATTGGTCAGGGAAAACAGGGTCGGCTCGGCAGGAAGAAGAGGGGTCGGCAGGCTCACGATGGGATTCCAGAGACAGAAAGTATGTGACCTGCATGGTAAAGACGTAAGGAATGTTTGTCAGCCGGAAAATCCTGCTGCTACCATTCCCCGGTCTTTGTAAGGAGAGTTCCATGTTGAACCCAAGTGAGAAGTCCCGCCTGAAGTGGGCCTGCCGTCGCGGCATGCTCGAGCTGGATGTGATCTTTATGCCCTTCTTTGAGCACGAGTTCGATGGCCTCGGCGAGGCCGAACAGCGCACCTTCATCCGCCTGCTGGAGTGCGAGGATCCCGAGCTGTTCCGCTGGTGCATGGGTCACGGCGTGCCCGAGGATCCCGCTTTTGCCGCCATGATCCCCCTGATCCTCGAGCGCAACCAGGCCCGTCACGACAGCCTGCGCTGAGCCCGACTCGCGACCGCCACCCCTCATGGCCAGCCTCGCGTCTCCCCAGCGGGTAGTGATGCCCGTGATCGCCTCCCGCCAGCAGCGTCTGCTGCTGTGCATCCTGTTTCTGTTGCTGCTCTTGCCCGTCGCCAGCCTGATCCAGGGCTGGCAATGGGGGCTGTTCCTCCCTGTCTGGGGGCTGAGTCTGTGGCGCGTGTTGCGCCGCCATCCGGCGGCGAGCGGCGTGCTCGTCTGGGATGGGGAGTGGCTCGAGTGGCAAGGGGCACGCCATCGGCTGGATCCCCGCAGCCGCATCCTGCCCGGGGTGCTCTGGTTGCGGCTGAAGACGGTGGAGGGCTCCGAGGGGCAGCTCTGGCTCTTCTCCGATGCCCTGGCCCCTGCACACTACCGCGCCCTGGCCCGCGCCATTCACCTCGCTGTCCGCTAGGGGCGTCTCTCTACCTGCTACATCTGCCGCTCATAGCAGATGACCCCGCCTGGGCGGGGTCATCTGGGGGAGGGCATACGCCCGAATCGAACGCAACGGCCTTATTCCTGATCCGGCGTCATTCCCGATCCGGGGTCAGCACGGTCGGCTTGGAGTCCGGCTGCATGTCCGGATAATCCAGGTTGTAGTGCAGACCGCGTGACTCCTTGCGCTCCAGGGCACAGTTGACGATGAGCTCGGCCACCTGCAACAGGTTGCGCAGCTCCAGCAGGTTGTTGGAGACCCGGAAGTTGGCGTAGTACTCCTGCACCTCCTGCTTGAGCAGATCGATGCGACGCTTGGCCCGGGCCAGGCGCTTGTTGGTGCGCACTATGCCCACGTAGTCCCACATCATCAGCCGCAGCTCGTGCCAGTTGTGCTGGATCACCACCTGCTCGTCCGAGTCATCCACCTGGCTCTCGTCCCAGGCCGGCAGACTGGGGGGCGCCACGCTGGTGGGCAGCTTGGCCAGGATGTCGGCTCCCGCCTGATGGGCATAGACCACGCATTCGAGCAGGGAGTTGGAGGCCATGCGATTGGCGCCGTGCAACCCGGTATAGGTCACCTCGCCGATGGCATAGAGGCCGGGGATGTCGGTCTGGCCGTTGTTGTCGATCATCACGCCGCCACAGGTGTAGTGGGCCGCCGGGACGATGGGCATCGCCTCCTTGGTGATGTCGATACCGACCGCGAGGCAGCGCTCATAAATGGTCGGGAAGTGCTTGATGATGAAATCCGCCGGCTTGTGGCTGATGTCCAGATACATGCAATCCGCCCCGAGGCGCTTCATCTCGTGGTCGATGGCGCGGGCGACGATGTCCCGCGGGGCCAGCTCGGCCCGCTCGTCAAACTCCGGCATGAAGCGGCTGCCGTCCGGGCGGCGCAGATAGGCCCCCTCGCCACGCAGGGCCTCGGTCAGCAGGAAGTTGGGGTCGTCCGGGTGGAACAGGCTGGTGGGGTGGAACTGGTTGAACTCCAGGTTCGCCACCCGGCAGCCGGCGCGCCATGCCATGGCGATGCCGTCGCCAGAGCTTACATCGGGGTTGGAGGTGTACTGGTACACCTTGGAGGCACCACCGGTGGCCAGCGCCACGAAGCGGGCGCGGATCACCTCGACCTGCTCGGCGTTGCGATTCCAGACATAGGCTCCCAGTACCTTGTTGCCCGGCAGACCCAGCTTGCGGGTGGTGATGAGATCGACCGCGTTGAAGCGCTCCATCAGCTGGATGTTGGGGTGGGCGCGCACCTGGTCGATCAGGGTGAGCTGCACCGCCTTGCCGGTGGCGTCGGCCGCGTGGAAGATGCGGCGATGGCTGTGGCCCCCTTCCCGGGTCAGGTGATAGTGGGATTCCCCCTCGGCATCCTCTTCCTGATCGAAGGGGACTCCCTGCTGAATGAGCCACTGGATGGAGTCGCGGGCGTTGCGGGCGGTGAACTCCACCACTGCCGGGTCGCACAACCCGGCGCCGGCGTTGAGCGTGTCGCTCACGTGGGATTCGATGCTGTCGGTCTCGTCGAACACGGCAGCGATGCCTCCTTGCGCATAGAGAGTGGCCCCCTCACTGATGGGCCCCTTGCTCAGAACCAGGACTTTGGCCTGGTCTGCCAATCGCAACGCGAGGGACAGACCGGCGGCACCGCTGCCAATGATGAGTACGTCGCAAAGGTATTCAACACTTGCTTTCATAAGTATCATTGGCCTGGATTAAGAACTGGCCCCATGGTAGCCCAAGGGGGGTTGTGATGCAGCCCGCATCACATTTTTTTCAATGCAAGCGAACTTTCCCTGATTCCTCCTGTCTGAACTTGTGCGCTTAGAAGGGGCCGGAAAAGAAAAACGATAACCTGATGGGGGTTTTACGGCTCTGATGAGCGACCAGAATCTACTGGACGAACAGCTGGTTGAACGGGTCCAGCGTGGCGATAAAAATGCATTCAACCTGTTGGTACGCAAGTACCAGTACAAGGTGGTCAACCTGGTGGCCAGGTATGTCAACAATCCGGGCGATGTACCGGATGTGGCGCAGGAGGCATTCATCAAGGCCTACCGTGCGTTACCGACATTCCGTGGCGAGAGCGCGTTTTACACCTGGTTGTACCGGATTTCCGTCAACACGGCCAAAAACTACCTGACGTCACAGGGGCGCAGACCGCCCAGCAGTGATGTCGAAGCGGACGAGGCTGAATATTATGGTGGTGGTGAAGCCCTGCAAGAGGTGGCCACCCCGGAAAACCTGGCGCTGACCGACGAGATCAAGCGTACCGTGTTTACCGCCATAGAAGCCTTGCCAGAAGATTTGAGAACGGCGATCACCCTTCGTGAAATGGAAGGGCTGAGCTACGAGGAGATTGCGGAGATCATGGATTGCCCGGTAGGTACGGTGAGATCCCGCATCTTCCGGGCGAGGGAAGCAATCGATAAAAAGCTGCAACCTCTGATCGAGCATTAACTGGGGAAAGACAGGCAAACTTATGGCAAATAAAGAGCAACTTTCAGCCCTGATGGATGGCGACCTTAGCGAAATCGAGGTACTGAACGAGCTGGGAACGGATCCCGCTCTGCAGGATACCTGGTCGCGTTACCATCTGATCGGTGATGCCATGCGGGGTGACCTGCCGGTCAATCTGCAACTGGATCTCAGCGACAGCATCATGCTGGCGCTGGAGGATGAACCCACCATACTGGCGCCCAAGCCGGCACAGCCTGCTGCGCCCCAGGTGCAGCCCGCCGGCAAGGTGATCCCCTTCGTTCGCCGCTTTGGCCAGCAAGTGGGGCAGTATGCCATTGCCGCCTCCGTGGCTGCCGCCGTCATCTTCGGCGTGCAGCAGTACCAGGGCAAGGATGGTGTACCGACCAGCCCGGTGCTCAATACCATACCCGTGGGTGGCAGTGCTGCGCCGGTGAGCGTGCACTATCCCCAGGATGGCAGCCGGACCGGTGTGCGTCAGCAAGGTCTGAGCGAGCAGCAGATGCAGGAGCAGCGCGAGCGCATCAATGCCTTCCTGCGCGACCATCAACTGCAACAGCGTCTGCTGCAAGACAAGCAGATTCAGGAATAACGCATTTTTAGGGATCAGATCGTGCGCCAGTCCAGCCGTATCCTGCTGGCCTCTCTCCTGTTGATTTGTGCCAAGGCCTCGGCCGACGATCTGTCGGCCGAGGCCTTGTTGCAGCAGATGCAGAGTGCCGTTTCGCAACAAAACTTCGAATTGTCCATGGTCAAGGCCCGCCAGGGGCGCCTCGAGCCTATCCGTTTCAGCCACGGGATCATCGATGGCAAGGAGGTGGCTCACTTGAGCTATCTCGACGGCAAGGCCGTGGAGTTCCTGCAACGCCAGAACGAATACACCTTCTTCGAAAACACCCATGAACCCTACACCCTCAAGGGGGCGCGTTTCCCCGGGGTCTGGTCGAGCCTGGTGAGGATGCCGCTGCCCCGGGTGATGGAGAGTTATGACCCCGTGCTGGCGGGCCGCAGCCGGGTGGCCGGCCTGGTGGCACAAGTGGTACGGCTGGTGCCCAAGGAGGCGGACAAGTACGGCTTCGTGCTCTGGATTGACGAACAGAGCCATCTGCTGCTGCGGGTGGACATGGTGGATCGGGAAGGAAATCTGGTGGAGCAGGTGCTGGGGGTGGATCTGGACAGGCAATCTGCGCCGGCCCCCTGGCTGGTCACCCTGGCACGCAGCAAGCTGCCGGATGCGCTGGCGCTGGAAGATGCCTATCCCGCTCCCCAGCAGACCCTCAACTGGCACCTGACCTGGTTGCCCGATGGCTTCAAGGTGCTCTCTCAGGATCGGCATCAGCTGGTCAGCACCAGTCTGCCGGTGGATTACATGATGCTCTCCGACGGGCTGGTGGATCTCTCCGTCTACGTTTCCCGGGTCGATCCCAAGCAGGCGGTGCGCCAGCAGTTGATTCGCCAGGGGGCCACCTCGCTGGTGAGCTTCGTCAACGAGGTCGGGGTAGAGATCACCGTGGTGGGCGAGGTGCCCGCCGAAACCGCCAAGCGCATCGCCGAGGCCGTGCAGCCGCTGGCCCGCAACGAGGCGGTGCAGTGAGTCTTTGCCGTGAGACTTGCCCTGAGGGTGCCGCCGTGCTGAGATCCGGTGCATCCACCGCCCCCTGTGAGGAGTCATCAGGTGAGTAACATGAGTGAAGAGCTGGCCACAGTAGTGGCCATCGACGGCAATCACGCCTGGGTGGAGTGCGAGCGGCGATCCGCCTGCAGCGGTTGCCACCAACAATCCAGCTGCGGGACCGGCACCGTCGCCAAGGCCTTTCCCATGAAGGCGCAGCGGCTGCGGGTCGCCCTCACCGGCGATGTAGCGGTGGGCCAGCAGATCCGCCTGGGCATCCCTCAGGCCAGCATCCTGCGCGGTGCGGCCCTGGTGTACGTGCTGCCGCTCTTCTGTCTGCTGCTGGGCGCCCTGCTCGGCCAGCTCTGGCTGGTGCCGCTCTTGTCGGCGGGAGAGGGGGTGACCATCCTCTGCTGTCTGCTGGGCGGCGCCATCGGATTTTTACTGGTTCGTTACTTTTCTGACCGGCTCGAACAGGGGGAATACGGTCCCCGCATGCTCGGGGTGGTGCTCAATACCCGTCATCTCTCTTGAGGGGCCGGGTCTGGCGGAGGGCATCCAGGTGCCCAACGCCCGCCAGACAAGGCGCTATTTGTGGGGCCCGCCGACTAAAGATTGGCCGTCGACCGGGTTATCCAGTAAAATCCTGCCCTCATATCCGACCCTAACTTAATTTTGAGTGATTCTTGCTCGATGAAACACATTCGTAACTTTTCGATTATTGCGCACATCGACCACGGTAAGTCGACCCTGTCGGACCGTCTGATCCAGACTTGCGGCGGCCTGTCCGATCGCGAGATGCAGGCCCAGGTGCTGGACTCCATGGATCTGGAGCGCGAGCGCGGCATTACCATCAAGGCACAGAGTGTGACCCTGAACTACCAGGCACAAGACGGTAACACCTATCAGCTGAACTTTATCGACACCCCGGGCCACGTGGATTTCTCCTACGAGGTTTCTCGCTCCCTGGCTGCCTGTGAAGGGGCACTGCTGGTGGTGGATGCCGGTCAGGGGGTTGAGGCACAGACTCTGGCCAACTGCTATACCGCCATGGAAATGGATCTGGAAGTGGTGCCGGTGCTGAACAAGATCGACCTGCCGGCCGCAGAGCCCGAGCGGGTTGCCGAGGAGATCGAGGACATCGTCGGCATCGACGCGGTGGACGCGGTGCGCTGCTCCGCCAAGACCGGCCTCGGTGTCGATCTGGTGCTGGAAGAGATCGTCGCCAAGATCCCGTCCCCGGAAGGGGATCCGGAGGCGCCGCTGCAGGCGCTGATCATCGACTCCTGGTTCGACTCCTATCTCGGGGTCGTGTCGCTCGTGCGGATCAAGAACGGTTCCCTGAAAAAGAACGACAAGATCAAGGTGATGAGCACCGGTCAGGTGTGGGGTGTGGATCGCATCGGTATCTTCACGCCGAAGCAGGTGGACACCGACGGCCTGGGTTGTGGCGAGGTAGGTTGGGTCGTCTGCGGCATCAAGGATATCCACGGTGCGCCGGTGGGGGATACCCTGACCCTGGCCAAGCACGGTGCCGAGAAGGCGCTGGCCGGCTTCAAGAAGGTGAAGCCCCAGGTCTATGCGGGCCTGTTCCCCATCTCCAGCGATGACTACGAGTCCTTCCGCGATGCGCTGGAGAAGCTCTCCCTCAACGATGCCTCCCTGTTCTACGAACCGGAGAGCTCCACGGCGCTGGGCTTCGGCTTCCGCTGCGGCTTCCTCGGGATGCTGCACATGGAGATCATCCAGGAGCGTCTGGAGCGTGAATACGATCTGGATCTCATCACCACAGCGCCGACCGTGGTCTACGAGATCGAGCTGAACGATGGCTCCACCATCCACATCGACAGCCCGGCCCAGATGCCCGCCATCAACAACATCAAGGAGATGCGCGAGCCCATCGCCGAGTGCCACATTCTGCTGCCGCAGGAGTACATGGGCAACGTCATCACTCTCTGCATCGAGAAGCGCGGCGTACAGACCAACATGGTCTACCACGGCAAGCAGGTGGCGCTGACCTACGAGATCCCGATGGCGGAAGTGGTGCTCGACTTCTTCGACCGTCTGAAGTCCACCAGTCGCGGCTACGCCTCCCTGGACTACGGCTTCAAGCGTTTCGAAACCTCCGACATGGTCCGTCTGGACATCATGATCAACGGCGAGCGGGTCGACGCCCTGGCCATCATCACCCACAAGGAGAACGCCCAGTATCGCGGTCGTCAGGTGGTGGAGAAGATGCGCGAGCTGATCCCGCGCCAGATGTTCGACATCGCCATTCAGGCCGCCATCGGCAACCAGATCATCGCCCGCAGCACTGTCAAGGCATTGCGTAAAGACGTTACCGCCAAGTGCTACGGTGGTGACGTGAGCCGGAAGAAGAAGCTGCTGAACAAGCAGAAAGAAGGCAAGAAGCGGATGAAGTCCCTGGGCCGTGTGGACGTGCCGCAAGAGGCCTTCCTCGCCATTCTCCACGTCGGAAAGGATTAATCGATGGCAAGCACCTTTTCCCTGATCCTCGTCGTCGTCACCCTGCTGACCGGCATCATCTGGACGCTCGACAAGCTGGTCTGGGCCAAGCAGCGGGCGGCCAAGATTGCCGCCGCCCGTGCCAATGCCGGTCCGGATGTGGACGAGAAGACACTGGCCAAGGTGGCCCCCATGCCGGTCTGGATCGAACAGACCGGCGGGGTTTTCCCGGTGATCGCGCTGGTGCTGATCCTGCGCTCCTTCATCTTCGAGCCGTTCCAGATCCCGTCCGGCTCCATGATGCCGACCCTGCTGGTGGGCGACTTCATCCTGGTTGAGAAGTTTGCCTACGGCCTCAAGGACCCGGTGACCAACACCAAGTTCCTCGAGACCGGCGAGCCGAAGCGCGGTGATGTGGTGGTCTTCAAGTATCCGCTGGATACCCGGGTGGACTACATCAAACGGGTGGTCGGCATGCCCGGCGATCGGGTCATCTATCGCAACAAGGAGCTGATGATCCGGCCCAAGTGCGATGAGCAGGAAGGGAAAACGTGCCCCGGCTTCCAGAAGCTGGACGTCAAGTTCGAGCAGCGCGGCGAGTTCAGCCAGATGGGGATCCCGCTGGATCGCTACACCGAACAGCTGGGCGATGTCTCCCACGAGACCTTGCGCAACCCGCTGATGCCGGACCTGGTGGACCGCTACTATCGCCAGCCCGGCACCTACCCCGACGAGTGGGTGGTGCCGGAAGGCCACTATTTCGTGATGGGTGACAACCGCGACAACAGCACCGACAGTCGTTTCTGGGGCTTCGTGCCCGAGCAGAACCTAGTGGGCAAGGCGGTCGCCATCTGGATCAGTTTCGAATTCGAGCGCGAGGAAGGGTCCAGCTTGCCGAGCTGGGTGCCGACCGGTGTGCGCTTCAACCGCATTGGCGGAATCAAGTAAATGAATATCAAGATGAACAGACTGCAGTCCCGTCTCGGGCATGTCTTTCAGGATCCTGAGCTGCTGACCCGGGCACTGACCCATCGCAGCGCAGGGTCCCGTCACAACGAGCGCCTGGAATTTCTGGGGGACTCCATCCTGAGTCTGGTGATTGCCGATGATCTCTTCCACCGCTTCCCGCAGGCGGCGGAAGGGGATCTCAGCCGGATGCGCGCCACCCTGGTGCGCGAGAAGACGCTGGCCGAGCTGGGCCGGGAATTCGACCTCGGGGATCACCTGATCCTGGGGCCGGGGGAGCTGAAAAGCGGCGGTTTTCGCCGCGAGTCCATCCTGGCCGACACCGTCGAGGCGGTGATTGGCGCCATCTATCTGGACACGGATCTGGAGCGGGTGCGCAGCCTCCTGCTCGGCTGGTATGCCAGCCGCCTTGGCGAGATCAAGCCCGGGATCGAACAGAAGGATCCCAAGACCCGTCTGCAAGAGATCCTGCAGGGCAGCCGCAAATCCCTGCCGACCTACACGGTGACCAACGTCAAGGGCGAGGCCCACAACCAGGAGTTCACCGTCCAGTGCGAAGTGGATGGGCTGGATGGCCCCCTGGTCGGGATCGGCTCCAGCCGCCGCAAGGCCGAACAGGCCGCGGCGCAGCAAGCACTGGAACGGCTGTCATGAGCACCATGACGGATCCGGCACTGTGCGCTCATTTCACTCCATCAGCATTGGGAACGCGGTCATGACAGATACCACCTATTGCGGCTTTGTCGCCATCGTGGGCCGCCCCAACGTGGGCAAGTCCACCCTGCTCAACAAGTTGCTCGGCCAGAAGGTCAGCATCACCTCGAAGAAGCCCCAGACTACCCGTCACCGGATCCTGGGGATCGACACCGAGGAGAACCATCAGACCATCTATGTGGATACCCCGGGTCTGCACATCGAGGAGAAGCGGGCCATCAACCGTCTGATGAACCGCGCCGCCACCAGTTCCCTGGGGGACGTGGCCATGGTGGTGTTCGTGGTGGACGGCACTCACTGGACCAAGGATGACGAGATGGTGCTGGGCAAGCTGCGCCACCTCAAGTGCCCCGTGGTGCTGGCGGTCAACAAGATCGACAACGTCAAGGAGAAAGAGGATCTGCTGCCGCACCTCGAGTGGCTGGGTCAGCAGATGAACTTTGCCCACATCCTGCCCATCAGCGCCGAGAAGGGCACCAACGTGGAGAAGATCCGCGAGTGGGCCAAGGATCTGCTGCCGGAGAACGTCCACTTCTTCCCGGAAGATTACGTGACCGACCGTTCTTCCCGCTTCATGGCCTCCGAGATCATCCGCGAGAAGCTGATGCGCTTCACCGGTGAGGAGCTGCCCTATTCGGTGACGGTGGAGATCGAGCGCTTCAAGGTGGAGGAGACCGGTCTCTACCACATCCACGGGCTCATCCTGGTGGAGCGCGAAGGCCAGAAAAAGATGGTCATCGGCAACAAGGGCGAGAAGATCAAGACCATCGGCACAGAGGCGCGCATCGACATGGAACGGCTGTTCCAGAACAAGGTGCATCTCGAGCTGTGGGTCAAGGTCAAGTCCGGCTGGGCCGACGACGAGCGGGCCCTGCGCAGCCTCGGGTATGGCGACGACTGATTGCTGACCCCGGCTTTCGTCATCCACAGTCGGCCCTATCGGGAGACCAGCCAGCTGGTCGAGGTCTTCACCCAGGATAGCGGTCGATTCACCCTGGTGGCTCGCGGTTCCCGCGGGCCACGCTCCTCTCTGAAGGGGCTGCTTCAGCCCTTCACCCTGCTCACCATTGCCTGGCGCGGCAAGGGGGATCTCAAGAACCTCACCCAGGTGGAGTGCCCGGATCACTCGTTGCGCCTCGGCGGGGATCGTCTCTTCTACGGCCTCTATCTCAACGAGCTGGTCTACTACCTGCTGGAAGCGCACACCCCCTTCCCCGAGGTGTTCGACGCCTATGCCCGTGCCATCATGGCCCTGGCGGACGGCGAGACCCCGGAGCTGCCCCTGCGCCGCTTCGAGTTCCTGCTGCTGCAGGCCCTGGGCTACGCGGTGGACTTCGAATATGCCGCGGACGACGACTCCCCCATCGACCCCACCCTGCTCTACGGCTTCGAGCGGGAGCTCGGCTTTGTCGCTTGCGAGCGGGCGCCGGATCCCCGTACCCTGTTCCTCGGCGCCCACCTGCTGGCCTTCGCCGAGGGGCGTTTTGACACGCCTCCCTTGCTGCAGGCGGCCAAGCGTTTCAGCCGACTGGCGCTGCAGCCCTATCTCGGCAAGCGTCAACTGAAGAGCAGGGAGCTCTTTTTGAAGCGAAAAGGCAGTGTTTCAAGCTGATTTTTATTATCTGGTGATGTTTTGTGTTTATGACATCGCCTTTCATGAACAATAATGCTGTCGCCGCGACCAGAACCGGCCTGCGGCGGCACATGGACAGAGGAGCGGGCTCCACCCGCTCCGGCATTCACAGATGACCTGTATCAAGGAGTAAGCAATGAGCGAGATCTACCTGGGTGTGAACATCGACCATATCGCCACCCTGCGCAACGCCCGCGGCACCCAGTATCCGGATCCGGTACAGGCCGCCTTCGTGGCCGAGCAGGCCGGTGCCGATGGCATCACGGTCCACCTGCGGGAAGATCGCCGCCACATCACCGACCGGGACGTGGAGATCCTGCGCCAGACCATCCAGACCAGGATGAACCTGGAGATGGCGGTGACCGAGGAGATGATCGGCATCGCCTGCCGCATCAAGCCCCACTTCGTCTGCCTGGTGCCGGAGAAGCGCACCGAGGTGACCACCGAGGGTGGTCTGGACGTGGCGGGCCAGCTGGACAAGGTGACCGATGCGGTGACCCGCCTGGCCGCCGTGGGCGCCCAGGTGTCGCTCTTCATCGATGCGGATCCGTTGCAGATCGATGCGGCCGCCGCGAGCGGTGCTCCCTTCATCGAGATCCACACCGGCCGCTACGCCGATGCCACCACGGATGCCGAGCGCAACGCCGAGTTCAAGCGCATCGCAGCCGGAGCTTCCTACGCCGCTGGCAAGGGCTTGAAGGTCAATGCGGGCCACGGCCTGCACTACCACAACGTCAAGGCCATCGCCGCGATCCCCGAGCTCTATGAGCTCAACATCGGTCATGCCATCATCGGTCGCGCCGCCTTCGACGGTCTGGCCAAGGCGGTCAGCGACATGCGTGCGCTGATGCAGGAAGCCCGTCAGGGGATCTGATGCCGCTTCGCAGGTATGAAAACCACAAGGGACGCTTCGGCGTCCCTTGTGGTTTTCAGGAGTGGAAGGCGGGGTGAACCCCGTGCTCATCTGGCATGGGGCCGGGCATCCGTGTGCAGAGGGCGAAAGGGAAGGGGCGTCTCAGCCTGGTTCCGGGAAGTAGCGCTCCAGCAGGGCGGTGAGGATGGCCTGGCACTCGGCATCCGGCTCGCCGGTGACCAGGGCGGGGCGAAAGTGAAGCTGGAAGGCGCGCAGGACGGCGCGACTCTGCTCATCCCAGGCGCCGTGCTGGGGGAGGCCGTAGCCGTAACGGGCAAGCTGCTGCTGCCATTGCAGCGCATCCCAGGGGATGAGCTGCGTCTGGCGCAGCTCGGCCACCCGGGCCTCGTCGGGCCAGGCGCCGACACCGTAGCGCAGGGCGAGCTCGCGCCAGGGGAACCGGGGGCCGGGATCCTGCTTGCGCTCGGGGGCGACGTCGCTGTGGGCCAGCACCTGGGTGGGGGGGATCTGGTAGCGTTCGACCAGATCCCGGGCGAGGGCGCCGAGGGCGGCGATCTGGGCAGGAGGATAGGGTTGCCAGTGTCTCAGATGGGCGGGCAGGGCCGCGTCTTTCTCGTCATACCCGAGATTCACTATCTCGATGCCGAGCGAACTGGCGTTGAGCCCGGCGTAGTGATGCCAGCGACTGCGTCCGGCGTGCCAGGCCCGCTGGCTGTCGGGCACCAGCTGGTAGACCGGGAACGGTTGCTCGTCGGTGTCGCGGGGGATCAGGTAGTGGGCGCTCACCTTGTGCTCCGGTTCGGTCAGCAGGCGTAGGGAGCGGGCATCCTCTTCATCCGTGTAGTGCAGGATGAGAAAGGCGATGCGTTCGTTCTGGCTGGCGCTCTGATGATCCTGGTTGAGACGATAGGGCGCAGGCTGGCAGGCGCCGAGCAGCAGGATGAGGGGCAGTGACCAGCGCCAGCGCGCCGCGAACCGGCACGCGCCGCCGCTCGCCGACGGGCGTGGAGTCAGCAGGCGGCGCCAGCCCATGGTCTAGCCTCGCACCTGGCCGGAGGCGGTCATCAGGGCCCGGGCCTGTATTTGGCGGTGAGGCCAATCAGGAAGTTGCGCAGGATCTGATCCCCGCAATCCTGATAGTGCTTGTGATCCCTGGCACGGAACAGGGCGCTCAGCTCGGACTTGGAGAGGTTGAAGTTCGCGAGCTTGAGGGTGCCCAGCATCTCCTCTTCCTTGTAGTTGAGGCCGATGCGCAGCTTGCGCAGGATCAGGTTGTTGTTGATCCGGTTCGGGATCACCTGGGGCGGGGCATCTTCCCGCACACCGCGGCGCAGGGCGATGAAGCCGTCGAGGAACTGGCTCAGTGCCGAGTCCGGGCAGGCGGCGAAGCCCGCTTCCTGTGCCTCGCCCTCTTCGGCCTCTTTCATCAGCCAGCCGTGCAACTGGGCATGGGTGATGGCCAGATTGCCCTTGGCAAAGATCTCGACCATCTGGTCGTTACTGATGCTGAGGGCATAGCGCAGGCGGCGCAGAATATCGTTGTTGGTCATGTTGACTCCTGTGGAAACGGCGCAGATGTTACCACCTGCCGCCTGTCCAGTCAGAAAAAGCGCCTCAGTCGGTCAGGGCCAGGTAGCGGGGGGCCTCCTGCCTCACCTGCTCCAGGGCATCCTGCAGCTCCAGCAATTCGGGTTCCAGATCGCTCACGGTGACCCCGTCGCGCAGCTGCTGCTCGAGCTGGGAGAGCAGGCGTTGCAGACCCGGCACCCCGGAGTAGGCGCAGCCACCGTTGAGGCGGTGGAGCTGGGCCAGCACGTCTGCATCGTCGGCACTCCCTTCCAGCGCCGCCGCCAGGATGGGCTCCACCTCGTCGAAGCTGGCCAGCAGCATGGTCAGCATCTCCCGGGCGAGGGCTGGCTTGCCGGCGGCCTGACGCACGGCGAGGGGCCAGTCTATCTGCTGATCCCCGTGATTCTGGTGCCGCCGGTGAGCGAAGTCGGTGATGAGCTGCGCCAGCATCCCCTCGTCGATGGGTTTGGCCAGGTAGTCGTCCATGCCCTGGCGAATGAGGCGCTCCCGCTCACCGGGAATGGCATGGGCGGTGACCGCGACGATGGGGGTCTCGGTGTTGAGGGAGTGGTGGCGGATCGCCTGGGTGGCGCTGATGCCGTCCATGACGGGCATCTGGATATCCATGAAGATGATGTCGAACGGCTGGCTCTGGGCCAGGTTGACCGCCTCCTTGCCGTTCTTGCACACCACCACCTCGGTCACCATCTCCTTGAGCATGGCGGCGATGAGCTTGAGGTTGGCGGCGTTGTCATCCACCGCAAGCACCTTGACAGCCTGCACGCTGCGCGGCGTCGGCGCGGGCAGGGGGGCACGGCGTACCGCCTCGGGGGAGAGCAGAGCGTGCAGCAACTTGCGATGGTTGATGGGCTTGGAGAGGCAGTGGACGGCGCCGTGGGCCAGCATGGCGTCGTAGAGGGCCGGCTCGTGGCTGCTGAGCAGCACTATGGTGTTCTGCTGGCCGTCCAGTCCGTCGAGACGGGCAATCACCTGCTGCGGGCTGTGCAGGGTGCTGCTGCCGATGAGCACCATGTCCTGGCTGCTCATCGGGGGCCACTCCTCGTCCACCGTCAGGGAGTGCACATCCAGGTGCCACTCTCCCAGCAGGGCAAGCAGGGAGGCGTGAGTGAAGGGATCCGGCTCCAGCAGCCAGACCCGCTTGCCCTGGATGCGATCCAGCGGAAGCCGCTCGCTCTGGGGCAGGGGCGAGACATCCAGATCCAGGTGGAACGAGAAGACCGACCCCTTGCCGAGTTCGGATTCGAAGCGGATCTGGCCCCCCATCTGCTGCACCAGCTTCTGGGTGATGACGAGCCCGAGCCCGGTGCCCCCATAGCGGCGGGAGATGGAGGAGTCTGCCTGGTTGAAGGCCTGGAACAACTGGCGCTGCTGCTCTTCCGAGATGCCGATGCCGGTATCGCGAATCAGCGCCCGCAGGCGCACCTTGTTGCCGTTCGATTCCCCGGTCTGCTCGACACGCACGTCCACGTTGCCGCGCTCGGTGAACTTGATGGCGTTGCCGGTGAGGTTGGTGAGCACCTGCTGCAGGCGCATGGGGTCGCCGGTGAGGTAGTCCGGCACGGCGGCATCCACCTGGAGGGAGAGTTCGAGCTGCTTGTCGTGGGCGCTCGGCCCCAGCAGGTGCATGGTCTCGTTGAGGGTGTCCCGCAGGCTGAAGGGGATGTGCTCGAGCTGCAGCTTGCCCGCCTCCAGCTTGGAGAAGTCGAGGATGTCGTTGATGATCCCAAGGAGGTTGCGTGCCGACTTCTCGATGGTCTGCATGTAGTCGGTCTGGCTCGGGGTCAGACTGGTCTTGAGCAGTTGGCGGGTGAAGCCGATGACCCCGTTGAGCGGGGTGCGCAGCTCGTGGGACATGTTGGCGAGAAACTCGGACTTGACCCTGGCCGCCTCCTGGGCGCGCTTCTTCGCCATGTCGAGCTCGACGTTCTGGATCTCGATCTGCTCGAGGGTCTCCCGCAGATCCGACGTCGCCTGATCGATGTTCTGCTGCATCTCCTCGTGATATTCGGAGAGCGCCTTGGCCATGGCGTTGATGCCGTTCTTGAGCATGTCCAGCTCGCCGGTGAGCTGGCCGCTGACCCGGGTATCGAGTCGCCCCTCCCTGATCCGGTGCACCGCCTGCACCATGTCGGTGATGGGCTGGGTCACGCTCTTGACCAGACGGAAGCCGAACAGGGCGCTGATGGCCAGCCCGATGAGCACGATGATGACCGCGAAGAAGGCGTCGCGGTACTGCAGGACGATGGCCCTGTCCGTGGCAAGTTGCATGGAGATGTAGCCGATGACCGGCGGCTCCAGATCGCTTGGCAGCGGGAAGCCGTCCAGGCTGGTCTCTGCCTGGATGGGGGTGCGCAGTATGATGTCATCGCCGTTGACGGAGACGCTGGTCAGGGCCGGGATGACGCTGCCGTCCGGCAGACGAAGCTGGCTGAAGTCCCTGTGGTAGTTGGACGTCACGAACAGCTGGTTCTCCTGGGTGAAGACGGCGATGGACTTGATGAAGGGCGAGTTCTTGCGATGGGTGAGCCCGATCAGCCGCTTGAGGGATTCGCGGCTGTGCTGTGTCATGCCGTATTCGCTGGCGATGGCCAGGGGCTCGATGATGTTGATGCCCTGATCGATGAGGTTGTTTTCCAGCTGCTGATAGCGGTGGAAGGTGAAATAGCCGGCGATGAGGCCGCCGATGATGAGGGTCGGCAAGATGGTGAAGGCCAGCACCCGGGCCCTGAGACCGTACTTGGTCATGCCGCCGACCCGCCTTTCGCAAGAGAAGCCATGACCCGGGGCGCATGCAGGCACCGGGGTCGGGCAGGCAATACAGTCACTGTCGCTGTACGGGGTCTCAGGCCGTATCCGGTCATATCAATGGGCCACTTTTGGTCAGAATGGACGATGGGGCGGATGCCGCGGCTGGGGCCCTCAGGCCGTATTTGGTCATACGATTATTCTTGTGGGACAATGGTCTGCCGCAGATTCCACAATCATGACATAGCCACCTATAGGCACCAAGTTTTATGGCCCAGTTTTTCAAGCCCCAAAAGAAATCCACCCAGCCCCAACGTATTGAATTTACGGTAGACAGTCTGGATCACCACTGTGTCGGCGTCGGCCGTCATCAGGGCAAGGCCATCTTCGTCGAAGGGGCGCTGCCCGGCGAGGCCATCAAGGCCCGCATCATCGACGACAAGAAGCACTATGCCCACGCCGCCCTGCAACAGGTGGTGACCCCGGCGGCCAACCGGGTCGCCCCCTTCTGCGACCACTATCGCGAGTGTGGCGGTTGCAGTGCCCAGCACCTGGGAGAGGGAGATCAACTGGCGGCCAAGGAGGCGGGACTGGTCAGCCTGTTCGAGCGCCTTGGCAACATCCAGGCGCCTACGCTGGCACCTGCGCTGACGGGAGAGTCCCGCGCCTACCGCCGGGTCTGCCGTCTGGCCATCAAGTTTGACAAGAACGGTCGCTGCACCCGGGTTGGCTTTCGTCGTCGCCAGTCGAACGATCTGGTAGAGATTGCCGGCTGCCCTGTGCTGGCCGAGCCCCTCTCCGCCCTTATCGCCCCTCTGCGCGAATGCCTCAACCGGCTGAAGAGCCAGCGCGAACTGGGCCATGCGGAACTCATTCAGGGGGAGCAGGGCATTCTGATGCTGCTGCGCCACACCGGTCGCCCCACCGAGGCGGATCGGGCGCACTTGACCGAGTTTGCCACCGCCCAGGGGATAGACCTCTATCTGCAGGCGGCGGACGAGCAGATCGAACCTCTGCGTCAACAGTCTCAGCCAAGTTACACGCTGGATGGCCTGTCTCTTGCATTCGCTCCCGGCGACTTCATCCAGGTCAACGGGCCCGTCAACCAGCGCATGGTGGAGCAGGCATTGAGCTGGCTCGACGCAGGTAAGGATGACAAGGTGCTGGACCTCTTCTGCGGCATCGGCAACTTCACCCTGCCGCTGGCCCGTCAGGCCCGCGAAGTGGTGGGGGTGGAAGGGGAGCTCGCCATGGTGACGCGTGCACAGGAGAATGCTCGCCGCAACGGCATCGACAACGCCCGCTTCTACAAGGCGGACTTGAGCGGCGACATCGTGGGCATGTCCTGGGCCCGGGAAGGGTTCGATCTGGTGCTGCTGGATCCGGCCAGACCCGGGGCGCTGGAGGTGATGAGCCACGTGGTGGCACTTTCCCCCAAACGGGTGGTCTATGTTTCCTGTAACCCGGTCACCCTGGCCCGTGACAGTCAGGTGCTGGTGCAGGGGGGCTACAAGCTGACCCGTCTGGGGATGCTGGACATGTTCCCCCACACTGGTCATCTGGAGTCCATGGCGCTGTTCGAACGGGGCTGAGTCGAGGCGACCGCATTATTCTGGATGAATCAAGATGCGGTCGTGATGATTTTTCGATGTGCATGATGCTGCCAGAGTGAGGTAAAACAGGTGTTTCTCGCTGCCTTCAACGGGCAGGGCAGCATGCGGTTATCTTGGTTTTCCAGCGGCGGCAGCGCTGTTTGAGCGGGAGTGATTAGGGTAATCTAGGTCGTCGATAGTGGATCGGATGCGGGGAAGAGCCCTGTCACCTTGCGCGGTGACATGCCTTGAAAACTCTTTCATGCATCCCCATTTGAGGCAGTCATCAGTTGATGAGGGGATGAGGAGAGCATCGGCTTTCGACCCCACACTTTTAAGGATTGATACCATGGTTGCGGTGCGCGATATTCATTTGAAAGACAATTTCACTCTGGATGAGTGGGTCAGTTCCCTTACCCTGAGTGAAAGTGACAAGAATCAGCTGCGAACCGTCTACCAGTATTGCCTGACCCTGGGTGACGAAGCGCTCACCAACCGCCTGCTGGTGCGCGGGGTCGAGATGGTGGGCATCCTGCTGATGCTCAGCATGGATCTCGCCACCCTCAAGGCCGCCATTCTCTATCCCTTCGTCGAAGCCGGTCTCATCAGCCAGGAAAAGGTGAACGAGGACTTCGGCCCCAAGATCGCCAAGCTGGTGGAAGGGGTGCTGGAGATGGAGGCCATCCGCTCCCTGCAAACCCTTCACCGCAGCGAAACCTCGCCGGAGCAGGTGGACAACGTGCGCCGCATGCTGCTCGCCATGGTCGAGGACGTGCGCGCCGTGGTCATCAAGCTGGCGGAGCGCATCGCCTGCCTGCGTGAGGCGAAGAAGGCGGATGAGGAGACCCGGGTGCTGATGGCCCAGGAGATCACCAACATCTATGCCCCCCTTGCGAACCGCCTCGGTATCGGTCAGCTCAAGTGGGAGCTCGAGGATCTCGCCTTCCGCTACCTGCACCCGGACACCTACAAGCAGATCGCCAAGCAACTGGACGAGAAACGGCTCGACCGCGAGCGCTACATCCGTGAATTCGTGCAGTCTCTGCGCGATGCCCTGGCCGAGGCCGGCGTCGAGGCCGAGGTCTATGGCCGACCGAAACACATCTACAGCATCTGGCGCAAGATGCAGAAGAAGCACCTCGAATTCAACGAGCTGTTCGATGTGCGCGCGGTGCGGGTGATCACCAAGCGGCTGCAGGATTGCTACGCGGCGCTCGGTATCGTTCACACCCATTTCCACCATATTCCCCGCGAATTTGACGACTATGTCGCCAACCCCAAGCCCAATGGCTACCAGTCCATCCACACCGTGGTGGTGGGGGAGGAGGGCAAGACGGTGGAGATCCAGATCCGTACCGAGCAGATGCATCAGGATGCGGAGCTCGGTGTGGCCGCGCACTGGCGCTACAAGGAAGGGGCCCAGGCCGCTGCGAAGACCAGCACCTTCGAAGACAAGATCGAATGGCTGCGCAAACTCCTCGCCTGGCAGGAGGATCTCTCGGAGAGCGGCTCCTTGCTGGACGATCTGCGCAGTCAGGTGTTCGAGGACAGGGTTTATGTCTTCACTCCCAAGGGCGATGTCATCGACCTGCCGGCAGGGGCGACGCCGCTCGACTTCGCCTATCACGTGCACAGCATGATCGGTCACCGCTGCATCGGCACCAAGATCGACGGTCGTATCGTGCCCTTCACCTATACGCTGCAGACCGGCGACCAGGTGGAGGTGATCACCCAGAAGGAGCCGAACCCGAGCCGCGACTGGATGAACCCGAACGCCGGCTTCCTGCGCTCCAGCCGGGCGCGGGCGAAGGTGGCCACCTGGTTCAGAAAGCTGGACCGGGACAAGAACATCGCCGCCGGCAAGGAGCTGCTGGAGAAAGAGCTGGACAGACACAACCTCACCCTCTCCAAGGTGGACAAGGTGGTGCTGGAGCGCTTCCATGCGGAGGAGCTGGAAGATTTGCTGGCCGGTATTGGCAGCGGCGACATCCGCATCAACCAGCTGCTCAATTATCTGGACACCCGCTACAACAAGCCGACGGCGGAAGAAGAAGATCGCCGTCTGCTGGAGAAGCTGGAGCAGAAGGCCAATGTGCCCTTCCGCCCCAAACCCAAGGATCACATCGTGGTGGAAGGGGTGGGCAACCTGATGACTCACATCGCCCGCTGCTGCCAGCCCATCCCGGGGGACGCCATCCAGGGCTTCATCACCATGGGACGGGGGGTTTCCATCCACCGGGAGGATTGCGAGCAGCTCAAGGAGCTGTCGCGTCGCAACCCGGAGCGCCTGATCGATGCGGTCTGGGGGGAGAACTACTCCGGCGGTTACGGTCTCACCATCCGCATTCTCTCCAACGACAGATCCGGCCTGCTGCGCGACATCACCACCGTGCTCGCCAACGAGAAGATCAACGTGATGGGAGTGCGTTCGCGCTCCAACGTGCGCGAGCAGACCGCCGAAATAGACATGGAGCTGGAGATTTACAACATCAACGCCTTCAACCGGGCGTTGGCCAAGCTCAGTCAGCTCAACGACGTGATCAGCGCCAAGCGGCTGTAATGCTCAACCGACCGGCCCCAGTGGCCGGTCTGCATTTTCTCCCTCCTTGTAGAGCATTGAAGACGGATATCATGCGCCCCATCTCCGGCCGCCATGGCTCCACATCATGTGGAGCCATGGCGTGAGTGGATATTCATGAACCCCATTTACCGAATCGAAAGTGAGTTGCCCATGTCCCAACGCTACGACCTTCCCCAACTGCTCGACATCATGGCCAGATTGCGTGACCCGAACGGGGGCTGCCCCTGGGATCTCAAGCAGAGCTTCCAGACCATAGTGCCGCACACCCTGGAGGAGGCCTACGAGGTGGCGGATGCCATCGAGAGCGAAGATTGGCAAGGGCTGAAGGGGGAACTCGGTGATCTGCTGTTCCAGGTCGTGTTCTATGCCCAGCTCGGCAAGGAGCAGGGATTGTTCGATTTTGCCGACATCGTCGATACCGTGAGCGAGAAGCTCATTCGCCGCCACCCCCATGTCTTCTCCGATGCCGACCTCGGTGACGAGCAGGCGGTAAAAGCGAACTGGGAGGCGGAAAAGGCCAAAGAGCGGGCCGCGCTCGACAAGGAGAGCGTGCTGGACGATATCCCCCTCTCCCTGCCTGCCCTGACCCGTGCCGCCAAGATCCAGAAGCGCTGCGCCACCGTCGGTTTCGACTGGAAGACCCTGGGGCCCGTGGTGGACAAGATCCACGAGGAGATCGAGGAGGTGATGGAAGAGGCGCTGATGGTCGACGTGGACGAGGCTCGGGTGAGCGACGAGCTCGGCGATCTGTTGTTTGCCACCGTCAACCTGGTGCGCCATCTGGGCAAGGATCCCGAGCAGGTGCTGCGGGCTGCCAACACCAAGTTTGAGCGTCGTTTTCGTCAGGTTGAACACTTTATTGCCGCAGAAGGTCTGAAAATGACGGATTGCTCCCTGGAGAAGCTGGACGAGGCCTGGAACAAGGCCAAGGAAACCGAGCAAAGTTGATTTGGCGCAAGACGGGGCGGCGGGGAGCCTGATAGATTTTTGTTCATTGTTTGGGAGTGGGGGTTTTGGTATACTGTTTCCCCGTCCTGCTTCATCCCCGAAGCACCCCTTAAAATTCCCTAAACTTCTTTCAGGTTCAGCATGACGACCAAATATATTTTTGTGACTGGTGGCGTTGTTTCATCCCTCGGCAAAGGTATTGCCGCAGCTTCTCTGGCAGCCATTCTGGAAGCCCGTGGTCTGGATGTGACCATCATGAAACTGGACCCGTACATCAACGTGGATCCGGGCACCATGAGCCCGACCCAGCATGGTGAAGTGTTCGTAACCGAGGACGGGGCCGAAACCGATCTGGATTTGGGTCACTACGAGCGTTTCATCCGCACCAAGATGACCCGCCGCAACAACTTCACCACCGGCCGCATCTATGCAGACGTGCTGCGCAAGGAGCGTCGTGGTGACTATCTGGGCGCCACCATCCAGGTGATCCCGCACATCACCAACGCCATCAAGGAGCGGGTGATTGCCGGTGCCGAAGGTCATCAGGTTGCCATCGTCGAAGTGGGCGGTACCGTGGGCGACATCGAGTCCCTGCCGTTCCTTGAAGCCATTCGTCAGCTGGCGGCCATCGTGGGTCGCAACAATGCCATGTTCATGCACCTGACCCTGGTTCCTTACCTGGCCGCCGCCGGCGAGGTGAAGACCAAGCCGACCCAGCACTCCGTGAAGGAGCTGCTCTCCATCGGTATCCAGCCTGATGTGCTGATCTGCCGCTCCGACCGCGCCATTCCGGCCAACGAGCGTGCCAAGATCGCCCTGTTCTGCAACGTGCCCGAGCGCGCCGTCATCTCCATGAAGGATGTCGACTCCATCTACAAGATCCCGGCGCTGCTGAAATCCCAGGGTCTGGACGGCTACATCACCGAGCGCTTCGGCATCGAGTGCAAAGAAGCCGACCTGGCCGAGTGGGAACAGGTCATCTATGAAGAGGCCAACCCGACTGCCGAAGTCACCATCGGCATGGTGGGCAAGTATGTCTCCCTGCCGGATGCCTACAAGTCCGTCAACGAAGCGCTCAAGCACGGTGGCCTGAAGACCCGTCTCTCCGTCAACATCAAGTACATCGACTCCCAGGACATCGAGACCCGTGGCGCCGAGCTGCTGGAAGGTCTGGATGCGATCCTGGTACCGGGTGGCTTCGGCGAGCGCGGTGTGGAAGGCAAGATCCTGGCCGCCAAATATGCCCGCGAGAACAAGATCCCGTACCTCGGTATCTGCCTGGGCATGCAGGTTGCCTTGATCGAATACGCCCGCAACGTGGCGGGCATGGAAGGGGCTCACTCCTCCGAGTTCAAGAAAGACAGCCCTTACCCCGTGGTCGGTCTCATCACCGAGTGGGTGGATGACGAAGGCAACGTCGAGACCCGGACCGAGAAGTCCGATCTGGGCGGTACCATGCGTCTTGGCTCCCAGCTCTGCCACCTGGTGGAAGACTCCAAGGTGCGTCAGATGTACGGCAGCCCGACCATTTACGAGCGCCACCGTCACCGTTATGAAGTGAACAACAAGCTGCTGCCGCAGATTGAAGCGGCAGGTCTGAAGGTGACCGGTCTCTCCGCCGACAAGAAGCTGGTGGAAATCATCGAGATCCCGGATCACCCCTGGTTCGTGGCCGCGCAGTTCCACCCGGAGTTCACCTCGACTCCCCGTGATGGCCACGCCCTGTTCGCCGGTTTTGTGAAGGCGGCGGGCGAGTATCAGAAGCGTAATTTGAAGTAATTGAAAATAAATGCGGTTGGGGCTCTGTGCCACAGCCGCTTTTTTTGGCATATTTTTGTTGTTTTTTTACGAAACCTGAGGAAATACACATGTCCAAGATCGTTAAAGTGATCGGTCGTGAAATCATCGACTCCCGTGGTAACCCGACCGTTGAGGCCGAAGTTCACCTGGAAGGTGGTTTTGTTGGTATGGCAGCCGCTCCGTCTGGCGCGTCCACCGGTTCCCGCGAAGCGCTGGAACTGCGTGACGGCGACAAGAGCCGTTTCCTGGGTAAAGGCGTGCTGAAAGCCATCGAAGCTGTCAACGGCCCGATCGCTCAGGCTCTGCTGGGTAAAGATGCCAAGGACCAGGCCACTGTCGACCAGATCATGATCGACCTCGACGGTACCGAGAACAAATCCAAGTTCGGCGCCAACGCCATCCTGGCTGTTTCCCTGGCCAACGCCAAAGCTGCCGCTGCTGCCAAAGGCATGCCGCTGTACGCCCACATCGCCGAGCTGAATGGCACCCCGGGTGTCTACTCCATGCCGCTGCCCATGATGAACATCATCAACGGTGGTGAGCACGCCGACAACAACGTCGACATCCAGGAGTTCATGATCCAGCCGGTTGGCGCCAAGACCCTGAAAGAAGCCGTTCGCATGGGCGCAGAAGTGTTCCACAACCTGGCCAAAGTGCTGAAGTCCAAGGGCTACAACACTGCCGTCGGTGACGAAGGTGGTTTCGCTCCGAACCTGAAATCCAACGCCGAAGCGCTGGAAGTGATCGCTGAAGCCGTTGCCGCTGCCGGTTACAAACTGGGCACCGACATCACCCTGGCCATGGACTGCGCTGCGTCCGAGTTCTACGACGCAGAGAAGAAAGAGTACAACCTGAAGGGCGAAGGTCGTATCTTCACCTCCAACGGTTTCTCCGACTTCCTGGCTGACCTGACCACCAAGTTCCCGATCGTCTCCATCGAAGATGGCCTGGACGAATCCGACTGGGAAGGCTTCGCCTACCAGACCGCCGAACTGGGCAAGAAAATCCAGATCGTGGGTGACGACCTGTTCGTAACCAACACCAAGATCCTGAAGCGCGGTATCGACAACGGCATCGCCAACTCCATCCTGATCAAGTTCAACCAGATCGGTTCCCTGACCGAAACTCTGGCTGCCATCAAGATGGCCAAAGACGCTGGCTACACTGCCGTCATCTCCCACCGCTCCGGTGAGACCGAAGATGCGACCATCGCCGACCTAGCTGTGGGTACCGCTGCTGGCCAGATCAAGACCGGCTCCATGAGCCGTTCTGACCGTGTTGCCAAGTACAACCAGCTGATCCGTATCGAAGAAGCCCTGGGTGCCAAGGCTCCGTTCCGTGGTCTGAAAGAAGTGAAGAACCAGGCTTAATTTTCGCCTGCGTTCATGCTTCACAAAGCCCCGCCATCTGGCGGGGCTTTTTCGTTCTGCGCTTATGGGCGTGTGCGAACTGCATTTTTTATTCCGACCAACCCATCCGGCACACAGGCTTTCTTTTGTCTTGCCTGCGAATATGGGAAACTAGGCCGCTTGAAGGAGACTCAGTGCATGCGGCTACTCACTCTTATCCTGCTCCTCCTGTTGGGAGGGCTGCAATATGACCTCTGGCTGGGGAAAAACGGCCTCTCCGACTATCGGGAACTCTCCACCGCCATCGAGCGGCAGCAACAGGACAACCTGGTACTCAAGGACCGCAACAGCCTGATTTACCGGGAAATCGACGATCTTACCTCTGGCCTTGAGGCCATCGAGGAGTTGTCGCGCAACGATCTTGGCTACATCAAGCAGGGCGAGACCTTCTACCGAATCATTCCCAAAGAAAAGGATCAGGTGACGGAGCCTGATGGTGCCCCCTACGATGACTGATAGCCTGAGCGGCCTGACCGCCATCGTCCCGGCTGCCGGTATTGGCAGTCGCATGGGGGCCAGTTGCCCCAAGCAGTACCTGTCCCTGGCAGGGAAATGCATTCTGGAGCACACCCTGGAGCGTCTGCTCTCCCATCCCGCCATCGCCCGTGTGATCGTGGCGCTGGCGCCCCACGACCGCTGGTTTGAGACCTTGACCGTGGCCACCGATCCGCGGGTGCTGCGAGTGGAAGGGGGAAGCGAGCGCGCCTTCTCCGTGCTCAATGCGTTGCACGTGGCAGAAGGGGAGTGGGCACTGGTGCATGACGCCGCCCGGCCCTGTCTGACCCACGAGGATCTCGATGCGCTCATTGCTGCCGCCATGGCCTCTGGCGGTGCCATCCTCGGCAGCCGGGTGCGCGATACCATGAAGCGCACCGATGCGGCCGGCAATATCCTCGCCACCGTGGATCGCGAGCAGCTCTGGCATGCCCTGACGCCCCAGATGTTTTTGGTCCGCCCCCTCAAGCGGGCGCTGGAGGAGGGGCTGGCGCTCGGCGCTGCCATCACCGATGAAGCCTCCGCCATGGAACGCGCCGGTTTCCCCGTGCGCATGGTGGAAGGGCGGGCCGACAACATCAAGGTGACCCGGCCGGAAGATCTCTCCCTGGCCGGGCTCTATTTACAGCAACAACGTGCGTGCCGGTCGGCACGACCCGATTCATCCCCAGAGGAGCAGGCATGATCCGCACCGGACATGGTTTTGATGAGACAGATTTCCGTGTATTGAGGAGGGCGCAGGCATGATGCGGATCGGACATGGTTTTGATGTTCACAAGTTTGGCGGGGTCGGTCCCTGCATGCTGGGCGGGGTGGCGGTGCCCTATGAACAGGGCCTGCTGGCCCACTCCGATGGTGACGTGGTGCTGCATGCGGTGAGCGATGCCCTGCTGGGGGCCATCGGCGCTGGCGACATCGGCCGCCACTTCCCCGATACCGCCGCCGAATTCAAGGGCATCGACAGCCGCATCCTGCTGCGGGATGTCTTTGCCCGCGTGCAGCTCGCAGGTTATGCCATCGGCAACCTGGATGTGACCATCATCGCCCAGGCCCCCAAGATGGCCCCCCATATCGACGCCATGTGCGCCGTGCTGGCCGCGGATCTGCAATGTGATTTGAACCGGGTGAACGTCAAGGCGACCACTACCGAACAACTCGGATTCACGGGGCGCAAGGAAGGGATCGCCACCGAAGCCGTCGTCTTGCTGGTGAACAATGATGCTTGAACAACTTGCCTATCTGCACGGGACGCCCACTGCTCGCGGCATCCTCAAGGCCGAGGCCGCCGACTTCGTGGTCAATGAAGATCTCGGGTTCGAACCTTGCGGCGAGGGTGAACACATCTTCGTCCGGGTACGCAAAACCGGCGAGAATACTGCCTGGGTGGCTGGCCTGCTGGCCGATGCGGCCGGGGTTGCCCGCAATGCAGTGACCTGGGCTGGTCTGAAAGATCGCCATGCGGTGACCGAACAGTGGTTCGGCATCCATCTGCCGGGCAAGGGCGAGCCGGATCTCTCGGTCATCGAGAACGACAACATCCGGATCCTTGAGGTGAAGCGCCACAACAAGAAGCTGCGGGTCGGCTATCTCAAGGGCAACCACTTCACCCTGCGTCTCACCGGGCTGGAGCAGGCCGACGGGCTGGAATCCCGTTTGCAGGCGATAGCAACCCAGGGGGTGCCCAACTACTACGGCGAGCAGCGTTTCGGCCGAGGTGGCAACAACCTGGAGGCCGCCAAGGCGATGTTCGCCGGCAAACGGATCAAGGATCGCAACAAGCGCTCCCTCTATCTGTCCGCCGCCCGCAGCATGCTGTTCAATACCATCGTCAGCGCCCGCATCGAGCAGGGACTGGCCCATCAGCTGCTGGCCGGGGACTGCGTGATGCTCAAGGGCAGCCACTCCATCTTCAGCGAAGAGAGCGTGACTCCCGAGCTGGAGGCACGCCTTGCCTCCGGAGACGTGCAGCTGACCGCTCCCCAGTGGGGCCGTGGCCGTCTGGCGAGCCAGGGCGCTGCTGCCGAGTTCGAGCAAGAAGTGCTGGCTCCTTATGGTGACTGGTGCGAAGGACTGGAGAAAGCCGGGCTGGATCAGGACAGGCGCCCGCTGCTGCTCAAGCCGGAGCAGATGAGCTGGCAACGGGAGGACGAGGTGCTGACCCTGTCGTTCTTCCTGCCTGCCGGCGCCTTTGCCACCAGCGTGGTACGAGAGTTAATGCAGGCCGAAGAGGCCGATCACGGTTTCAGGAACTCAACCGATGCGAATTCTGGTCAGTAATGACGATGGGGTACACGCCGAGGGCATTCGCGCCCTCAGCGAGGCGTTGCGTGCCTGTGGCGAGGTCGTGGTGGTGGCACCGGATCGCAACCGCAGCGGTGCCAGCCACTCCCTGACGCTGGAAGTACCGCTGCGGGTCACCCGCCTCGATGCGTCCAGTTTTCACGGCATCAAGAGTTATGCGGTCAAGGGGACGCCGACCGACTGCGTTCATCTGGCGGTCAACGAACTGCTGCGCCCTGAGCCCGACATGGTGGTGGCCGGTATCAATCACGGGGCCAACCTGGGGGATGACGTCATCTACTCGGGGACGGTGGCTGCCGCGACGGAAGGGCGTCATCTGGGTTTCCCCTCCATCGCCGTATCGCTGGTGGGCAAGACTCATTTCGCCAGTGCGGCCCACTACGCCGCCCAGCTGGTGCGGGGGCTGATGGTGCATCCGTTGCCTGCGGATCAGATCCTCAACGTGAATGTGCCGGATCTGCCGCTCGAGCAGATCAAGGGGATCAGGGTGACGCGTCTTGGCAATCGCCACCGGGCGGAGTCGGTGATCCGCACCGAGGATCCCCGTGGTCAGCCCGTTTACTGGATTGGGCCCCCCGGCAACCAGCAGGATGCGGGAGAGGGAACGGACTTTGCCGCCATCGAGCAGGGTTATGTCTCCATCACTCCCCTGACCATCGACATGACGGCCTACGGCAGTCTGTCGACCCTGGGCGCGTGGCTGGATCTGCAGGGATGACGTTGTGATAGTACAGCGCCTGTTGAATCAACTGATTGCCCAGGATGTCCGCGATTTCCGCGTATTGGCGGCGATTGCGAAGGTGCCGCGCCAGCTGTTCGTGGATGAGGCCATGGCCCACAAGGCCTGGGACAATACGGCCCTGCCCATCGGCCATGGGCAGACCATCTCCCAGCCTTACATCGTGGCGCGCATGACCGAGCTGCTGATCCAGAACGATCCGGCCCATGTGCTGGAGATCGGGACGGGATCGGGCTACCAGACGGCGGTACTGGCCCACCTGGTGGAGCATGTCTACACCATGGAGCGGATCAAGTCGCTGCAGTTTCAGGCCCGGCGCAGATTGCGCCAGCTCGATCTGCACAATGTGTCGGCCAAGCACGGCAATGGGTGGCTAGGTTGGCCCAACAAGGGCCCTTTCGACGCCATTCTGGTGACGGCGGCGGCCAGTGAGGTCCCCAAGGCCCTGACCGATCAGCTGGCTGACGGTGGTCGTCTGGTGTTGCCGGTGGGTGATGGTCAGCAGACCCTGCAGCTCATCGAGCGATCGGGTTCCCAGCTCACCAGCCGGATCCTGGAGCCGGTACGTTTCGTTCCCCTGATTGACGGAGATGTCGAGTGAAGTTGTTTTCCCGCCTTTATGTTCTGGTGATGCAGTGGGCACGCCACAAGTATGCCCCCTGGTATCTGGCCATCACCGCCTTTATTGAATCCATCTTCTGGCCCATCCCGGTGGATGTGATGCTGGCGCCCATGGCGCTCGGCAAACCTCATCGCGCCTGGCACTATGCCGCGCTGGCCACTCTCTTTTCGGTGCTGGGCGCCCTGTTTGGTTATCTGCTCGGCTATGCCCTGTGGGAGCCAGTGGTGCAGCCGCTGGTGACCTCGGTTGGCTATGAGGACAAGATTGCCCTGGCCGAGCAGTGGTTCGCGCAGTGGGGCATCTGGGTTATTTTTATTGCCAGCTTCACGCCGATCCCCTACAAGGTGTTTACCGTCACGGCTGGCTTGCTCCACATGGCACTGTTGCCTTTCATCCTGACCTCGCTGATCGGTCGTGGCATGCGCTTCTTCCTGGTTGCAGGTCTGATGCGCTGGGGCGGCGAGAAGATGGAGCGCAAGCTGATGCACTATGTGGATGTGCTGGGCTGGCTCTGTATTGGTTTGGCCGTTGCGGCCTATTTCTGGTTTAGTCGTTAAGGATCCACTATGTGTTCGCGTGTTTGGCAAGGTAGCGGTGTCGTCGTGTTGTCATGGCTGCTGCTTGCCTGTTCCTCCAGCAAGACTGCGGCTCCGGTGCACAGCCTGGGCAATGATCAGGTCGCTTCGACCATCCCCGTGCGTCAAGGTATAACCAAGCCCGGCATTGCAGGCAACGGGTACACCGTGGTCAAAGGAGACACTCTCTACTCCATTGCATTTCGTTCTGGCATGGATGTGGCTTCGCTTATCAGCATCAATGGCATCACTCCCCCCTATAACATTTATCCCGGCCAGCAGCTCAGGCTCGATGGCGCTTCCGCCCCCATGGCGGTGGCAACCGTCGGCAGCCCTGTCAGTCGTGGCAGCGTGACGGGGTCTGGCAGTTACGAGGTGCGCCGTGGCGATACTTTGAGCAGCATCGGTCGCCAGTTTGGTCTCTCCAACCAGGCCTTGGCCCAGCGCAACAACCTCCAGGCTCCTTATGCATTGCACGTGGGCCAGGTGCTCAATGTGGGGGGCGCGGGGTCCTCGGGTGGTCAGATGGTGGCAGCAACCACACCGGTGGTGACCAGCACGGGGCCCAAACCCCTGGCCACGGATCCGGCAGGTACGACCACACCATTTATTGCTCAGAAAACGATTGCTCCTGCCTCGTCAACAGCATACGCTCAGGCGAAAGAACAAAAAACCGTCAGTTCCTCGTCAACACTCTCCTGGCATTGGCCGACCAAAGGGCGGATCGTTGAAGGCTTCTCCGTTGCGGAACAAGGCAACAAGGGCATCGACATTTCCGGCCAGAAGGGCCAACCCATTTACGCTGCGAGCAGCGGCAAAGTGGTCTATGCGGGCAGTGCACTGCGAGGTTATGGCAAGCTGATAATTCTCAAGCACAACGATGACTACCTCTCCGCCTACGCTCACAACGATGAGTTGAGGGTCAAGGAGGGAGACACCGTGAAGGGCGGAGCGGTTATCGCCAATATGGGTAGCACGGATGCGCCGGATGTGCGCTTGCACTTTGAAATCCGGTACAAAGGCAAGTCGATCAACCCGATGGGCTATTTGCCAAAGCGTTAACTCAGAGAGCTGAGTCTTACTCTGGTGTAGGTCAGGGAGAGATATCATGAGCCAAGAACAACTGGTAATGCAGGATGCAGAGTTAGAGTTCGACGAGGAGCTGGAGGTTCAGGAGGAAGAAGAGGTTCAGGAAGTGGCGGCCGAAGCCGAAGAGACCATTTCCGATGAACTGATGGCGCCCGAGCTGAACAAGGTAATGGACGCCACCCAGCTCTATCTGGGGGAGATAGGCTTCTCCCCCTTGCTCACGGCTGAAGAGGAAGTCTACTACGCCCGCCGTGCCCTGCGTGGCGACAAAGCGGCGCGCAAGCGCATGATCGAATCCAACCTGCGCCTGGTGGTCAAGATTGCCCGGCGCTACAACAACCGCGGCCTGGTGCTGCTGGATCTCATCGAAGAGGGCAACCTCGGCCTTATCCGCGCCGTCGAGAAGTTCGACCCCGAGCGAGGCTTCCGTTTCTCCACCTATGCCACCTGGTGGATCCGCCAGACCATAGAGCGGGCCATCATGAACCAGACCCGTACCATTCGTCTGCCCATCCATGTGGTCAAGGAGCTGAACGTCTATCTGCGCACTGCACGCGAGCTTTCCCATCGTCTCGACCATGAGCCGACCGCCGAGGATATCGCCTCTGCACTGGATCGCTCTGTGGACGATGTGAATCGCATGCTCAAGCTCAACGAGAAGATCACCTCGGTGGATACTCCCATCGGTGGCGATCGCGACAAGGCGCTGCTGGACGTACTTTCCGACGAGCGCGGCATGGGACCCGAGTTGGAGTCCCAGGAAGATGACATGCGCAGCAGCATAGTGCATTGGCTGGAGGAGCTGAATCCCAAGCAGCGTGAAGTGCTGGCCCGCCGTTTCGGCCTGCTCGGCTATGAACCAGCCACCCTGGAAGACGTGGGCGCCGAGATTGGTTTGACCCGTGAGCGGGTACGCCAGATCCAGGTGGAAGGGTTGCGCCGTCTGCGGGAAATTCTGCTGGGGCAGGGGCTGTCCATTGAGGCGCTGTTCCGCACCAACTAAACGGGTATGAATACCGTCATCAAGATGAAAAAGGGGCCGCAGGCCCCTTTCTTTTTGTCGTGGATCGTCAGGATCACACCGGATCCAGAGTGTCCAGCGGCCAGCGCGGCACGGCCTTGACGACGAGGGGTTCGAAGACTCCCGCCTTCAGGCGTTGCATGCCGGCATAGGCGATCATGGCGCCGTTGTCGGTGCAGTATTCGGTGCGCGGGTAGAAGACTTCACCTTTGAGGCTCTCCATCAGCTCGGCCAGCTGGGCGCGCAGATGACGGTTGGCGCTGACGCCGCCTGCCACGACCAGACGATTGAGACCGGTCTCTTTCAGGGCACGGCGGCACTTGATGGCCAGGGTGTCGACCACCGCATCCTCAAACGCCCGGGCGATGTCGGCACGGGTCTGTTCATCATCACCGTTGGCGGCAATGGTGTTGGCGGCAAAGGTCTTGAGGCCGGAGAAGCTCATGTCGAGCCCTGGGCGATCGGTCATGGGACGGGGGAAGGTGAAGCGCCCAGTGGTGCCCTTTTCTGCCAGCCGGGAGAGCAGTGGACCACCGGGGTAGTCCAGACTCATCAGCTTGGCGGTCTTGTCGAACGCCTCACCGGCGGCATCGTCGATCGATTCGCCCAGCAGCTGGTAGCTGCCGATGCCATCGACCCGGACCAGCATGGAGTGGCCGCCGGAGACCAAGAGCGCTACGAAGGGAAACTCGGGGGCTCGCTCTTCCAGCATGGGGGCCAGCAGGTGACCTTCCATGTGGTGCACGGCGATGGCTGGCTTGTCCCAGGCCATGGCCAGCGAGCGGCCTATGGTCGCCCCGACCAGGATGGCGCCAACCAGACCTGGCCCCGCGGTATAGGCGATGCCATCGATGTCATCCTTGCCAAGTCCGGCCTCTTTCAAGGCGGCCTGGATCAAGGGGATCGTCTTGCGTACATGGTCCCGGCTGGCGAGCTCGGGAACGACGCCGCCGTAGTCCGCATGCAGCTTGACCTGGCTGTACAACTGGTGGGAAAGGATCCCTTTTTGATCATCGAAGATCGCGATCCCGGTTTCGTCACAGGATGTCTCTATGCCCAATACACGCATTGCTAAAAAATTTCACTGCTAAAATGAGACGGCTATGGTAACCTTCGCGGGTTTTTTAAACCAGAGCGATCTCTGCGGGTTTACTTTCATTCCCTGTCCAGAGTATAATTTCGCACCATTTTAAGACATGCTGATCGATTGAAGGTCAGCTAACAATTTATCACTGAGGTGAAAGGCACATGCCAGTAATCAAAGTCCGTGAAAATGAGCCGTTTGACGTTGCTCTGCGTCGCTTCAAGCGTTCTTGCGAAAAGGCCGGTATCCTGTCCGAAGTTCGTAGCCGTGAGTTCTACGAGAAGCCGACTACCATTCGCAAGCGCGCCAAAGCGTCCGCTGTCAAGCGTCACGCCAAGAAGCTGTCCCGCGAAAACGCACGTCGTATCCGCCTGTACTAATCAAGGGATCATGCCGTGTCTCTGAAGGATCAACTCAAGGATCAGCAAAAGCTCGCCATGCTTGCCAAAGACAAGCCTCGGTTGGGTGCTATCCGCTTGTTGATGGCAGAAATCAAGCAGCGTGAAGTCGATACCCGTGTCGAGCTCAACGATGAAGAGATCCTCGCTGTCGTGACCAAAATGGTCAAGCAGCGTCGCGATTCCATCAGCCAGTTTGAAGCTGCCGGTCGCCAGGAGCTCGCCGACAAAGAGTCTGCCGAGATCGTTGTGCTGCAGGAGTTCCTGCCACAACAGCTGACCGCAGACGAAATTGCCGCCCTGATCGAGCAAGCCATCACTGAAAGTGGTGCTGCCGTCATGGCTGACATGGGTAAAGTCATGGCTGTCTTGAAGCCAAAAATTCAGGGGCGTGCCGATGTCGGCGCCGTCAGTGCTCAGGTGAAAACCCGCTTGGCGTAACAGGCAACTCTCTTGTTTGGTCGAAGAAGCCGTGCTTCCCATTGGAATGCGCGGCTTTTTTATTTCCTATGCAATGAAACAGGACGGTTATGGCTGGCAGGATCCCGCAATCCTTTATCGATGATCTGCTCGTACGCACGGACATAGTCGAGTTGATCGACTCCCGTGTGCGGTTGAAGAAAGCCGGTAAGAACTACCAGGCTTGCTGCCCTTTTCATAACGAAAAAAGCCCCTCCTTTACCGTCAGCCAGGAGAAGCAGTTCTATCACTGTTTCGGTTGTGGTGCCCACGGCAATGCCATCGGCTTTGTCATGGAGTACGACGGCCTGGAATTCCCCGATGCCATCGAAGAGCTGGCAAGCCTGCACGGCATGCAGGTCCCCCGTGAGCAAACGGCGGGTGGATCAAGCCATAGCCAACCTGCCGTCAGCAAGGATCTGTTCGAGCTGATGAACCAGATTGCGCGCTTCTACGAGAGCAATCTCAAGAACGCGCCTCAGGCGGTGGAGTATCTGAAAGGCCGGGGCCTGACTGGCGAGGTGGTCAAGCGCTTCAACATCGGTTATGCCCCTGGGGACTGGGATCAGGTGCGTCGCCGCTTTGGCGCCAGTCGGGATCACGAACAACTGTTGATTTCGGGCGGTATGCTGATCCCCCGTGACAACGGCCCGGGCAGCTACGATCGTTTCCGCGATCGCATCATGTTTCCGATCCGGGACAAACGCGGCCGGGTCATCGGCTTCGGTGGCCGAGTGCTGGGGGATGGCACGCCCAAGTACTTGAACTCCCCGGAAACCCCCATCTTCCACAAGGGGCGAGAGCTGTTCGGCCTTTATGAGGTCAAGCAGGCACACAAGGATCCGCGCCGGATCCTGGTGGTAGAAGGTTACATGGATGTGGTGGCGCTCGGCCAGTACGACATCGACTATGCGGTGGCGGCACTGGGGACTGCGACCACCAGCGATCACATCCACACCCTGTTCCGTACCACGGCAGAGGTGGTCTGTTGCTACGACGGCGACAACGCCGGTCGGGAAGCGGCCTGGCGTGCGCTGGATAACGCGCTCTCCCACCTGCAGGACGGCCGTGAACTCAAGTTCGTCTTTTTGCCGGATGGCGAGGATCCCGACTCGCTGGTACGCCAGATCGGCAAGGAGGGGTTCGAAGCGTTACTCGACAAGGCCCAGTCGTTTGCGGATTTCATGTTCGAACGCCTCGGGCGCGATGCGGCTCTTTCCGGTGAGGCAGGCAAGTTTGAAGTGGCCAACAAGGCCGCCGAGCTGATTCGTCGGGTACCGGAAGGTTTCACTCGCGAGGGGTTGATTACCCGACTTTCCAGCATGATGCGTTGGGGAGAAAACAAGCAGCGGATTGCCGAGCTGTTTGCCCGCAGCAGCCAGCCCAAGGTGGAAGTCAACAAACCCAAGGCGACCAAACTGACGCCGATCCGCAGGGCTCTGGCCCTGATGGTGCAGTATCCGGCTATCACCGCCGAGCTGCCGGCCATGCCCGAGTTGGCCGGGCTGCGCCTGCAGGGGATCCCTTTCCTGCTGCAGTTGCACCAGCAGATCCTGACCCAGCCGGGAGTGACAACGGGTATCCTGCTGGAGCATTGGCGCGGCACAAAAGAGGGAGAAATACTTGCCCAGCTGGCGATGCATGACCTGTTTGAAGAGGTAAAGCTCGACCAGGAGCCCGATATTCTGGGAGAATTACAGGATACCTTTGTCGGTTTCATCAACCTTTTCCTGAAGCAACGGATCGAAGAATTGCAGGCCAAGGTGGCGCAGGAAGGGCTAAGCTCTGAGGAAACTCAGGAGCTGATGATGCTGATCAGAGAGGTGCAGATTGAGAAAAGAAATGAGAGTGGGGCTTGATATTTGAGTGAGCAGTCCCAATATGAATAGCGTTGCCCGAATCGACGGGATTGAAAGCAAACACTTTATAACCACCTGGCCCCGACAACACTGCGGGCAGGGGTTTCTCATGACCGACGCCGCAACCAGACATAGCATGTCTGGCGGTTTTCTATTAGAATTGGCTATTTGCGCAGCAGCGCACTGTACGCGCAACCTAGCAACACCAACCGGATGAGTTCTATGGAGCAAACCCCGCAGTCTCAGCTTAAACTCCTCGTTGCCAAAGGTAAAGAACAGGGCTACCTGACCTATGCCGAGGTGAACGATCACCTCCCGCAAGACATTGTCGATTCAGACCAGATCGAAGACATCATCCAGATGATCAACGATATGGGCATTCAAGTGGTTGAAAACGCTCCGGATGCCGATGACCTTATCATGGCTGAAGGTGGTACCGCCGATGAGGACGCTGCCGAAGCAGCGGCCCAGGCTCTGGCATCTGTTGAATCTGAGATTGGTCGCACGACCGATCCCGTCCGCATGTACATGCGGGAAATGGGTACCGTCGAACTGCTGACCCGCGAAGGCGAGATCGACATCGCCAAGCGGATTGAAGACGGTATCAACCAGGTACAAAGCTCCGTCGCCGAGTACCCTGAAGCCATCACTTACCTGCTCGAACAGTACGACAAGTACGAAGCCGAGCAGCTTCGCCTGTCCGACATCATCTCCGGCTTCATCGATCCGAACGAAGTGGATGACGTGGCACCGACCGCCACTCATATCGGCTCCGAGCTCAGCGAGGACGACCTCGCCGACGAAGACGAAGATGAGGACGAAGACGAAGACGAAGACGGCGACAACTCCGACGATGATGGCGACGGTGGTCCGGATCCGGAAGTCGCTCGCGAGAAATTCGGCGAACTGCGTGCCCAGTACGAGGTGACTCGTCTCTCCATTCAGCAGAATGGCCGTGCCCACGACGACACCCAGAATGCCATCGCCCAGTTGGCCGATGTCTTCCGTCAATTCCGCCTGATGCCCAAGCAGTTCGATCGCCTGGTCAACAACATGCGGGAGATGATGGAGCGTGTCCGCGTGCAGGAACGCATCATCATGAAGCTCTGCGTTGAGCAGGCCAAGATGCCGAAGAAGACCTTCGTCGCGGCCTTCACCAACAACGAGTGCGAAACTGCCTGGTTCGAATACCAGAAGCAGGCCGGCAAGGCGTGGTCTCCCCGTCTGCTCGAGATGGACGAAGAAGTACTGCGTTCCATCGGCAAGCTGCAGCAGATCGAAGAAGAGACCGGTCTGTCCATCGCCCAGATCAAGGACATCAACCGCCGCATGAGCATTGGTGAGGCCAAAGCCCGCCGTGCGAAGAAAGAGATGGTCGAGGCCAACTTGCGTCTGGTTATCTCCATCGCCAAGAAGTACACCAACCGCGGTCTGCAGTTCCTGGATCTGATCCAGGAGGGCAACATCGGTCTGATGAAGGCGGTCGACAAGTTCGAATATCGTCGCGGCTACAAGTTCTCGACCTATGCCACCTGGTGGATCCGTCAGGCCATTACCCGCTCCATCGCGGATCAGGCCCGTACCATCCGTATCCCGGTGCACATGATCGAGACCATCAACAAGCTCAACCGTATCTCCCGCCAGATGCTGCAGGAGATGGGTCGTGAACCGAACCCGGAAGAGCTGGCCATGCGCATGGGCATGCCGGAAGACAAGATCCGCAAGGTACTGAAAATCGCCAAGGAGCCCATCTCCATGGAGACGCCCATCGGTGATGACGAAGACTCCCACTTGGGCGACTTCATCGAAGATACCACCCTGGCTCTGCCAGCGGATGCGGCCACCAGCGAGAGCCTGCGCAACGCGACCCGCGAAGTGCTGGCCGGGCTGACCGCACGGGAAGCCAAGGTACTGCGCATGCGCTTCGGTATCGACATGAACACCGACCACACCCTCGAGGAAGTGGGCAAGCAGTTCGACGTCACCCGTGAGCGTATCCGTCAGATCGAAGCCAAGGCCTTGCGCAAACTGCGCCATCCGAGCCGCTCGGAAGTGCTGCGCAGCTTCCTGGACGAGTAGTCCCGGGTTTTGTCAGCCTGACATAGCAACAAAAAGCCCCGCCATGCGGGGCTTTGTTTTATCCGTGGTGGCATAGGCGTGAAGAGGGGTCATGGAACCGCTTGAATATGGATGAAATCTCGCCAAGTGGTTGATCTGACTATGGACGGGGTATCCGCCATCCCCTATAATCCACGCCGCTAACCAGCATCAATGGCCCCTTAGCTCAGTTGGTCAGAGCAGTCGACTCATAATCGATTGGTCGCCCGTTCAAGTCGGGCAGGGGCCACCAAATTCTGTAAGGCGTAGCAGGTTAGTAACTGCTACGCCTTTTTCGCATCTGTTGATCATAAGTAGACTTGTAAGTGCACTTAAGAGAAGGCTTGTGCTAGCGTAGCACTTTGTACGGGCACTATCAGTGTCGGATAGGCGTAGTATTACGCATCACCCATGACCGCCATCATTACTGGTGCGGGTTTCCAAAACTGTTGCCACACTGCTTTCTAGCCTGCTTCAAGACGCTCATGTGTGCGCGGTGACGGGCGAGAATAATGCTGCTGCAAGCTGTCTCCTGTCTTGGAGGTTGTCGCTCCATGCTACTAACACAATCCCTATGCCAAGAATCAAGTCTTGTACCCAAAGCACAGTAGCTTGATTGTAACTGAGTATCGTTTCTCTGGGGCGTCAATGTAAGGTAAGGGTTCTCTTTGTGGAGCACTACACTGCTCCACACAAGACAGACTCATTGAGTAGTCTTAGCATTGTTAAATGTGACCCAAGGACAAGTGACATACATCCTAAAATGGTATTATGGTTCCAATGTTAACCATTTTTGGGAAGGGCTGTTCACTGTGACACTTGAGGAGTTAAAGCAGGGCATCATTAGCGGGGCTATCCCAGTCGAGAGACCGCCGGTATCTATCATAGAAACTGGACAGCTGCCCCGAGCCAATGGGGGTTATACAGACTATACAATCAGTCACGGTGAAGACCCATTTAAGGCCATTGAGTGTGATCAACAATGGACCAAATCGAATATTGAGTTGTTCGAATTTATTGCTGCCCAAAATTATGATGCGGCTCAGCTTAAGAACGTTCTTGATAGTATACAAACCGAAGACCATCATTGGGACTGGTTTAAAAAGACGTTAAGTTATTCTAAAGAAGAATATGAATGGTTCTACCTTTATGCGGAAGAGAAGCCTCAGGGGGTTTGTCTTATTTATCACCCAAAGGTAAGCGCCCTTAGTACATCCAATATATTTTATGTTGAGTATCTCGCCGTAGCTCCATGGAATAGGGATTGCTTAATTAGAAAACGAGATTTTCTGAAAATAGGTTCAACTTTATTAACCTGCTCACTACGATTTGCTGTTACCACGCTAGGTCTGACCCCCGGTCTATCTTTACATTCTCTTCCACAAGCTCGCGGTTATTACGAAAAGCTTAACATGATAAATATTGAGAGAGAGAATAAGCCGAGACTAATGTATTTTGAACTGCCATATGCTGAGGCTGAAAAATTATTAGGGGTTGCTTAAATGAGTCATAATAACGATATTCAGTTTTCTGCGTGGGATGATTTTGAAGTTGTTGGTCATGACGGGCTTGTCTCGGCTGCTGAACAATATAAAAGCTTTCTACACTTCAAAAAAACCGTTTCCAAGCTCCCCATGAACGAACTCGTGAAAAGGGGGTGGATTTCTTCTGAGGATCCTACATCATCTTTATTGTCATTTTTCAAGAATATACACAAAGATAGATGTGGTATTTTATATCGTAAGTCTGACAGTTCAAATGAAATATTAATTTCTTTGTGGCTCTCTCACTTAAAATCAACTTCTGAAATAGAGTACTTCATTAAGAAACCGCCTCAGTTTACTGGAATAACAAAAGAAGATTTACGTAATATTGCAAGAATGAGTCCCGATGTACATTCTATTAATAAGTTGCCTGAAGTTTTATTAGACTACGGCATCATATTAATATACCAAAAGAGCTTCAATGGAATGAAGTTGGATGGTGTATCATTTAAGTTATCTACAGGAACACCTGTTATTGGGCTTAGTTTCAGATTTAAGAGATTGGATTATTTTTGGTTTACTCTAATGCATGAGCTCTCTCACTTAAATCTGCACTACGAACTTCTAGATAATCCGATATTAGACGAACTTGATGTGGACTCAGATAGTCCCATTGAGGTGGCTGCAAATAGAATGGCAAAAGCAGCTTTTGTAGATAGACATATTTGGCGCAATTGTACGCCGAAGTATGACAAGAGTATTGGAGCAATTAATAAATTTGCTCATGAAGTAAATATTCATCCAGCAATCATCGCTGGATTGCTTAGAAAAGAGAGCGGCGACTTTAAAGCGTATAGCACTATAGTCAATGATTTTAATGTTAGGGAAGAGGTTTTTGGCAATGACTAAATATGTTCCGTTCTTAAAATCTAAATCGAATGAAATAATTGCCTTAGGGGATTTAAGCTCTGACGTCATTGAATTAATATGCCCATTCTTTGATTTTCCAAAAAACAAAAATGGCTATAACAACGAAACATTTAAAATTAATGTGCGCAAAGTGTTAAATAGCTTTAAAAAACACATTAAGGATATTGATGAGTTATATTTTGACAATTATGACATAGACGATTCTTTACATATTGACGGTATGCATAATTATCATTATCTGTTGGGTTGCCTGAATGATTTTCCTGTTATCCCTGTTGTATCAATAGATAGATCCCCAAATCACATAAACTCTGTTATAACTCAAAAAGATGCAGGCATTGTAAGCTCTACTGTGATTGCGATTCGGCTAACACCAGAAGACTTTGAAAGTTTTCATGCGATAGAGGATGATATTGAAGATGTTTTAGGTAATGTGTTTGATAAATTCAATTCTATCGATTTAGTTTTTGATTGTCGAGTCTGTAATAACTTAGACTCACGCACACTTTCACGCCATATTGTTGATTTTGCTAATGGTTTTTCAGATAAATACACAACGCGTCGCATAGTTATAACTGGCTCCAGCATACCCGCATCAATTAAAGACTTGATTAAAGTTGATGAGGAGGGGATTTTTGAACGTAATGAGCTGAAGGTCTATCAGGGTGCAAAGCCACACTTAGACGAGCATATTCTTGTCTTTGGTGATTATGCTACTGTCAGCCCAAATTATTCTGAGGTTGATATCATACCGGAAGCAATGCAAAATATAACCACAGCAAAATTTATTTATTCTTTTGCTCAAAGCATTTACGTGATTCGTGGTGGCTCTATCAAGCAAAATGGGTTCGGACAATACTATGAGCTAGCAAAGCAGTTATGTTCAAAGCCATTCTATAGAGGGGAGAAATATTCTAAAGGCGACCAATATCTTCATCAGAAAAGCCTTGGTATAGGTAACTATTGCACCCCTTCTGCTGTGGTTAAACCAACAATTAACTCACACATTACCTATATGGTAAAAGATGCACCTATTTGATATTCAAAGATACGTGTCGATTAAGTAGCAATTGAGATATATTGCTACTTAATTCTGATTTTTTCTTAGACGCAGCTATTAAATTTGCTAAATACTCACGATTCTTATTTTTAGTTCCATTAGATTCAATAATGCTCAACATTTCACTTTTCCATAGAGTAAGTACAGCAATATCTTTTCTAAAAAGTGGATTTATTTTTGCTTTCCTAATATGCTTTATCTTGACGATATCACCAGATACAAATGCAACCATAATCCCCCAGAATGATGGGGTTATTGATTTAGCCTTTTCTAGATCAGATTGTGTTACCACAAGCGTAATTTTACGGAAAGCTGCATTATAGTACTTCCCCTGAATCGATACTCTTTCAATCTTATCGTTTTCTCCTTTTATCTCATAACAATGAGCCTCTCGATATAAGGCAACAACATCGGCGATCGCTTGCCCGTTATGAACCCTAAGCTCCTCCATTATTGCTTGAGGCTTTATTGCTTGATTTTCGAGTCGTAATATTAAAGCTTGCCTAATTTCGGCATCATTTAACTTCATAATTGCCTACATATTAAAACAACATAGTGTATATGAATTGATTATAAATCATTTGAACACAAAAATAAAATTTTTCATTAATATTGGAACTGAACTAGAGTGTTGATTCTATAGGATTCCCACATACCCTTGTTATATTCATTTCTATTAATGAATTAGTACTAACACTCTCACTACGATCAAACTCTATTGCCATGTGTTTTCTACGATCAAAGGACATTGTTTTAGCTATTGCGTTTATCCTTTCACTCTCATTGTTACAAACAGGACTACCTGATGATGAGATCAAGTCTAGCTCTTGATTATTAAAAAACCAGTGGCAGTTATCTTTATGTCGGCTCCCTGCGACATAGCTATTCGCCCTATCCATACCATTTGTCCAATATATGAATGTATCACCATCAATGGTTATTCCTTGGCTAGCATATACAGTTAATGCATAACCAAGAGTGATAGGTAGTCTTCCATCTTGATCCTTATAGTCTTTATCCAAGAATTGGATATGTCTCCCATCATCAACAATAACACTAAAAGTAATTTCTCCATAATTATCTTTTATCTCTTTAATTGTTCCAAACATCCCATTTGAAACCCCCAGTCGATAATCATTCTTACAGAACTTAATTCGATCTCCTGCTGCAAGCTTATACTTACATCTATGCTCAGATACGATACACTCGTAAGTATTCACCGGAACAGTATTGACACAGGAAAAATGAGACGATCGTCTCTTGATCCCACTTTCCTGCTTGCTTGATCCTGCTCCTTAGATACGCTCCCCCCATGAGCAAAAACACCA